>JBJXFC010000056.1:0-15716 GCA_046153915.1 Flavobacteriales bacterium | reverse complement strand
ACTAAATTCTACCAGGTACAAACCGCTAACAAGTTCATTATTGAAAGTAATGACTTTGCTAAAAGTGCGATCTATAGCAATCTGCTCGAAATAGACAATGCGACCAGTTGCATCTATGATGCGAACAACACCTATCGACTCATTGAATTCTGTTCCATTAATAACAACAGAATTACCATCGTTTGGATTTGGATAAATGCCAAGTTCTGAAGCGAATTCTGAATCCATTGCAACTTCACCCTCTTCACTGGTTGATCCAGCAACGTAAATGATATCGGTAGTGCCGGGAACACCTGGTCCATAAGAGAAGTTTGGTCTCCAGGTGACTTCATACCATTTTCCTGACTGCACACCTGAAACCTGCGAGAGTTTCTTGGTTGGAGAAGCACCACTTGTAGTTGAAGTGAATGCAACAGCACCAATGTCAGTGCCCAAACAATCACCCACTTCACGGAAAGTAATCGTGTGATTTACGGCAGCACAAACGAAAGGTTTTCCTTGAAGAGTTGTACCCTTTAAGACTGTAGCAGGGCAACGCTGAGATAATTTGGTTCTCAAATCAGCATGTGCAGCAATGGTTATAAAACATACTTCAGAACCGATAACAGTTTGTGGATCGGGTGTTCCGCCACCGTTGGCAACATTAAACAGACCGTCTACAGTTACTTCATAAGACTCACCATGACGCAAACCAAGGCCTGCAGATGAAAGTGGAATCTGTGATGAAGAAGAAGCAGACACTGTTGGGCCTACGAAACTCGTCGGGGTGAAATGGAAGATGTATTGATTTGCTCCGGTATAGTCAGGCTTGAAATTAGTACAAAGATCGTACGTCCCGCTGCCATCATCACAAGAGCTCTGCATCAAAGCCTGAATACATACCGTGAATGGCCCCACGGCTCCGGCAAATGAGCGAACTGCCACATAATAAGTACCTGGCGTAAGACCATTGGTAGTCAAGATTTCGTTTCCAGTGCCAGGATTCACATTCTCATTATCAATAAATGTATAAGCAGCGTCATGCAGAGAAATAACGGCATCAAATCCTGTATTGAGCGAAACACGAATAGCACTTGTAGGAAGAACTACTTTATACCATACGTCCTGTCCACCAGCTGGTTGCACGGTACCTGGGTTTCCTTGAGGAGAAACCGTAGCACCAACAAGTGTACCCGTGAAGCAATTTGAAGACGGATAAGCAAGACCCGTTGATTGAACATTCTGAGCTGTTGCCACACCATCATTCGTTGGATATACACAACTAGAGCAAGAACCATAACATACTACAGGTAGTGTGATGTCTGTTGCACCTACAGTAAGAGAGCGATTTACGAAAGGAGGACCATTCACAGTACAAGGGCTACCTGCAGTGAGAGTTTCCTGTCCGAGCCAAGCATCGTGAGAGAATTTATACTCATAAGTACCTGGAGCCAAAGGAAGAGTAATGGACCAAATTCCGCCGCCCATGTTGGACATTTGTGCACAGTTACCGCACCATCCGTTGAAATTGGCATTTAATTCAGGCGTTGTAAAACCTGATACCTGATTCATATCCACCTGAAAAGTTACATTGGCAGGCACTGCATTGCATAAAGAACAACTTCCGTAGCATACGAGTGGCAATGCCAATGGCGAATTTGGAACAGTAACTACACGATTCACGAAAGGAGGACCATTCACAGTGCAAGGGCTACCTGGAGTGAGAGTTTCCTGTCCTAACCATGCATCGTGAGAGAATTTATACTCATACGTGCCTGGTGCCAGCATCACAGTAATTTCCCAAATTCCGCCACCCATATCCGTCATCGGTGCGCAGTTGCCACACCAACCATTGAAGTTTCCATTCAATTCTGGTATAGTAAATCCTGTTTCATTACTCATATCAACCTGGAAGGTGACTGGTTGTGGTGATGGACATGTTGTGCAAAGACCATAACATACCACGGGTAATGTTGCAGCGCCAGTAATAACCACCTGACGATTGGTATTCGGGCCCGTTGTAATGGTGCACGAACTTCCTGGCGTGAGGTTTTCTTGTCCAGCCCAGGCATCGTGAGAGAATTTGTACTCATACGTACCGGCCTGAAGTGAAACTGTCACAGCCCAGATTCCACCGCCCATGTTGGTCATTGCTGTGCAGTTACCGCACCAGCCGTTAAAATTACCATTTAACTCAGGTGTAGTGAAACCAGAAGCCTGACTCATGTCTACCTGGAATGTTACATTATAATAAGGCAGAACAGATGCGCAATCCACGCAATGTCCCCAACATACGTTAGGTAAAGTTTGACCAGCACCGCTAACAGTCATAACACGGTTTGTGAAAGGACCAGTAGTAATGGTGCAAGCACTTCCCGGTATCAGGTTTTCCTGAATATTCCAGTTGTCCGCAGCAAATTTGTATTCGTACGTTCCGTCCTCAAGCATCAAAGTAGTTTCCCAAATTGTTCCACCAACATTGGTCAATGGGTGACAGTTGCCGCAAAATCCATCTGAAGAAATGTTTACGGTTGGTTGTGTAAATGGATCCACAACCTGCCCCATATCCACTGAAAATACTACAGGATAAGTCGGAGGGACATATCCGCAAAAGAAGCACGATTGCCAACAAACCGTTGGAAGAGTTGCGTTAGCACTAACGTTCATAGTGCGATTAGTAAAAGCACCTGCCGTAACAGTACAACTGGAACCAGGGGTCAACGTTTCCTGAATTGCCCAACTGTCTGCGGCATATTTCCACTCAATAACACCGGAAAGAGCTGTGATGGTCACTTCCCATACATTTCCGCCGACGTTTGTCATTGGAGCACATCCACCGCACCACCCGTTGAAGTTACCATTCACCTCGGGTGTGGTAAATGCAGGTGCGCCTGTCATGTCAACACTAAAGGTGACATCGAAGGCCATTAAAGAACCTGTAAACATGATACAGGCAATTGCTAATAAAAATTGTTTTTTCATCTTGGTATAATTTGGTTAAGTACAGCGAAGATATACTTATTGTGTATTATACAATATCTATTTTTGTAAATTGTACAATAAGACACTATTTGATCGACCAAATGAACAATTTAACGCATGAAACAGCTAAAAACTCGATTATAATCCCGCATATCATATCGCTTTCTGACATGCAATCCAATATTGCGGTGAATTCGTCAAAATCCGGGGTAAAAAAAGAGGCCTATCGGCCTCTGTAAAATGTGAAATGAACACCTATTAAAAGAACCCCTTTTTACTCCGCCTGGATTTTCCTCCAAGTCCGAGCACTCCGAGAATTCCGCGCGCCAATTCACGTACAACGGTATTTCCAACCTGCCTGACCATGGTATTCTTGGTCATGCGTTCAATAACTGAAGGCTCTTCTTTTTCAGCCTTTTTTCGGGGTTGTGGTTGTTCTACTTCTTCATCTTCGTTTTCAGCTTTGGCGTTGTGGAGTTTTGCCTCCAGCATTTCGTAGGCACTTTCGCGATCGAGAACCTCATTGTATTTTGTCACCAGCAGAGATGAATTAACGATGCGCTGGAGTTCGTCAGGATTTAAGATCCCCATCCTGCTCTTTGGAGCTCGCAGATGCGTTGCAGCAAGCGGTGTAGGAATCCCCTTTTCATTCAAGGCTGTAATCAAAGCCTGCCCTATTCCAATGCTCGTAAGTAATTCTTCCGTTTTATAAAATTCCGATATTGGATAGTTCTCAGAGGTCTTGCGGATGGCTTTGCGGTCTTTCTCCGTAAACGCGCGCAATGCATGTTGGACCTTTAAGCCAAGCTGCGCCAATACATCTTCGGGAATATCATAAGGATTTTGAGTACAGAAATAAATTCCAACTCCTTTTGAACGAATCAATTTGATGATGGCTTCTATCTGATCCAATAAAGCTTTGCTTGCCTCGCTGAAAATCAAATGCGCTTCATCGATGAAAACACATAATTTCGGTTTGTCAAGATCACCAGCTTCCGGAAATGAATTGTAAATCTCTGCCAACATCTGAAGCATAAACGTGCTAAACAATTTTGGCTTGTCTTGAATATCTGATAACCGAACTATACTGATCACTCCTTTGCCTTGCTGATCTGTTCGCAACAAATCGGCTACTTCGAATGATTTTTCTCCAAAGAAAATTTCTGCACCTTGAGTTTCAAGCTCAATTACCTTTCTTAGAATTGTTGCAACGCTGGCTTCCGAAACTTTGCCATATTGTTTTTCAATTTCCTCTTTCCCTTCATCGGTGCTGTATTGCAAAAGGCGTTTAAAGTCTTTCAGATCCAGAAGCGGCAAATTGTTGTCATCTGCATATTTAAAAACGATTGCAACAATTCCACCCTGGGTATCATTTAACTCAAGAATTTTTGAAAAAAGCACAGGGCCAAATTCACTTACAGTCGCTCTCAATCTGACACCATTTTCTTTACTCAGGGATAACAATTCTATTTGACAACCTGACGCTTCAAAAGGAATTCCAATGGCCGCGTGGCGTTCATCAATTTTCGCATTTGAAACACCGGCAGATGCTATTCCACTCAAATCACCTTTTAAATCCATCATGAGAATTGGAATCCCTTTGGCGGCCATATTCTCTGCGATAATTTGCAGGGTAACTGTCTTGCCAGTTCCAGTGGCACCGGCAATGAGTCCATGGCGATTGAGTGTTTTCAGTGGAATATTGACCAGACAACCCGTTTGGGGCGTGCCATCCAGAATTGCTCCACCCAGTGTTATGTAGTCACCTTTGAAGGTATATCCCTCCGTAATATGTTGCTTGAATGAATCGACTCTTTCCATACTTTAAATCTTTCCGGCGAAAATATCAAGAGCATGCTCATCGTCGGCATTTATTTATGATTTGAATGATCAACAAAAAAACACAAGCCCGAAGTTCTTTGTCGAAAATTTACATATTCCATCCACTGAAACTGCTACATTTGAGCGCTATTATTTACCAAACAATTATAATTATGTTAGACCAGATTCTCAATTTCGTAAAAGAACAAACAGCCAATAATGTAACAGCAGACCACGGTCTGGATGAACAACAAAAGGATGGCGTTTTTGAAGTAGCTCAAAACTCTGTAACAGACTCTTTGAAAGGTCAGGCCATGAGTGGCAACCTAAGTGGGCTTATGGACCTCTTCAATGGCAATGCAGATACAGACCACAATTCAAATCCTGTAGCAGGAGGAATGATGCAAAACCTAGTAAGCGGCCTTATGAACAAATTCGGTTTTGACGAATCCAAAGCTGGTGGCATTGCCAATCAAATTGTACCTGCCATTGTTAAGCGTTTTGCAAGTCCGGAAACAGGCAATGCTACTGATGCCGGAGATCTTGTGAAAAAGATAGGTCTTGATGGTGATAACGGCATCATGGACATCGTTTCAAAATTCACAGGTGGTGGAAATGGAGGTGGTGGAATTATGGATACCGTGAAGGGATTGTTCGACGGAAAATAATCATCTGTTTCATCCAGGGGTTTGCTTATTGATTTATCAATTGCAAAAAAAATCGAATTGCTTACTCATTCGTCTTCGGCACATTCAATGTCTGGATCTGGTTTTGGCCTTAAATGGCTATGGATGCTGCTTACAACTCTTGCTCTTTTGCCATCCGTGGTGATTTCTGCATTGCCCGAATTGCAATTGACAGGCCTCAAAACGGAATCGCCGGAAGCGAAAGGTGATTGGTCGAGGATTGTTATTCCGTTGAAGCGGGCTGGTAATCTCATTTTAATTGAAGCGAGAATTGATTCTCTCTATGGCAATTTTATATTGGATACAGGGGCGCCTTATCTCGTGCTCAACCAAACGTATTTCAGGTCCTATGAAACCAGTACCAAAACAGCATCTGTTGGCCTCAATGGCACGTCAACTGCCACAAGAACGAATATTCCCAAACTGGATTTGGGAATATTGTTTTATGAAGATGTAGAAGCCGATATTGTGAACTTAAGACAAATTGAAGACCAAAAAAAAATTCAGGTCTTCGGATTATTGGGCACCAATTTATTCACTGGCTTGCTCGTTCAGATTGACCTTGTATTAAATCAAATGATACTATACAGGCTAAATGCAACAGGTGAGGTCATCTTTGAATCCGATAGTCTTTCTGCTGATACGTTGTTTCGAATTGCCAATCCTGATATGCGATTGACATTTAAACTGTGTGATGACAAAATATTTGTTCCCGTCGAAATTGGTGGGCAAAAAATGAATTGGATTTTGGATACAGGCGCTGAAACAAACGTCGTTGATGCATGGTCCAAGAAAAAAGTCATCAAAGAATTTGTTGTAAGTCGAAGAATTAATTTGGTGGGCAGTACAGGCGAAAAACAGGAAATACTGTTGGGTGTAATGCCTCAGACGCACGTGGGAGAAGAAGTATTTCCCATGCAACAAACGATCGTAACGAGCATGCAGGAATTGAGTGAAACCTGCAGTCTTTATATCGATGGAATTCTTGGTTATAGCTTCTTATCGCAAGGAGTGTTCACCATCAATTTTGTGAAAAAGGAATTTTCCATGTACCTTTATAACGCTTCAAAATGAACAGTATGAAGTTGACTGCTACAATAGCTCTTTTACTCATGGTTTTGACTAACTACAGTCAGAAGCCAGTCTTTCGTGTTGAAAATGAAGAAATGATTCTGAGACTTGATCGCTCATGGAATAAACGTACCACCGATAGCATTCTTGTTTTGTTTGATATGGCAAAACTATCCGTAGATTCTGCCTGGAGATTTGGAAGTGCCGGGCAACTTGCTCTTGATGGATGGCTTGTGAGAAAAAAAGGAAAGAATCAACTTGAAGTTTACAAATCGACTCAGGGTGGTCGTGGTTTCGATTTAATTGGCCTGCCGCTAAGCCTTGATGGAGGGGGCAAAGATTCGGTAATGATTGGTGAACCTAATACGAATTCATTTGACAATTTGCATTTTGGTTTCAATGATTTTAAGAATACATCTGTTTACGCGTTGAATGATAGCCTCACCGTTTTCAGGTTAGACGGTTTCAAAAAGGCCAAACAGGTCTATTTAAGTGGAAGTTTCAACAACTGGTCTACACAAGGTTTCGTGATGAAGCGGGATGAAATTGGCTGGGTTTTACCAATACCACTTGCCGCAGGTAAGCACGAGTACAAATTCATTGTAGATGGCCGCTGGATGGGCGATCCGTTTAACAATCAAAAAACACCAGACAATGCCGGAGATTACAATTCTGTGTTTTTCAAAACCAATTATACTTTTCGTTTAAAGGGATATCCGGAAGCGCGCCGAGTTGTGGTCGCTGGTAGTTTCAATAACTGGAGTGAAGGCGAACCCGAAATGCAAAGAATTGGAGATTCATGGGTATTAGATGTATTTCTGCCAGATGGCACTTTTCCTTACAAATTTATCGTAGACAACAATTGGATAACGGACCCCGCAAATCCAGATGCCCGACCCGACGGATATGGCAATATCAATTCCTTTATAAGTCTTGGAACACCTGTTTTTATAGAACTAAGTGGATATCTGAACGCAAGCGAAGTTTATTTGGCAGGTAGTTTTAACAACTGGGGTCAAACGGGGTTGTCGATGAACAAAACGGAAAGTGGCTGGACCATTCCAGTTGTGTTGAGATTTGGTGTTTATGACTACTTCTTTATTGCAGATGGCAAAGAAGTTACGGATTCCACAACACCTGTAAGAACGTATTCGATCGAAAACAAAAAGCTCAATTTCGTTGTGCTCCAACCCAATCATATTTTTGAATTGAAGAATTATCCTGACGCTAAATCGGTTTTTGTAACAGGCAACTTTTGTGATTGGCAAGAACCGGGCTATCCTTTGGAGAAAAAAGACGGTGTTTGGCAACTTCCGTTTGCCTTGCCTGCAGGTAAAGTAAAATACAAGTATATTGTAGATGGCAAATGGATACTTGATCCGGCTAACTCAAGATGGGAAGAAAATGAATTCGGCACAGGCAATTCAGTTCTTTGGATCAACAATGAATAGTTTCGGGATGGTTTTACAGATTCCATGACCTTTGTCGAAGATGAACGTTTTGTGGATTTGTATATCTTCGTGTTCACTTTAATCTTTTAACACCATGTTTGAACACACCAATTGGCTTGCCGTTCTGGTATCTGCACTGGCCATGCAGGCTCTCGGTTTTTTAGTTTACAATCCAAAAACATTCGGAACGATATGGATGAAAGGCGGGAAAATTGATCCCAATTCCACCAAAACTGGTCATATGGCATTGATAATGGGGCTTTCATTTGTAATGACACTCGTGCTTGGAGCTTACCTTTCGACCTGGGTACATCCCGATGAACATTTGTCACAATTCATGCACGGAGCTTTTCACGGCTTCATGCTCAGTATATTTCTGATTGTACCAGTTATCATTATGAATGCGCTCTATGAACAAAAGGGAATTGGGTATATTCTGGTAAACTGCGGATATGCTATGGCCGGATTGGCATTGCAGGGCGGCATATTGTTTATGTGGCCAGCCGCTGAAGTGGCGGTGCATTAAGCATTCTTGTCTACTTAACACGGGAATAACCAAAAGTAATTTTTTTACTTTTATCGTTTAATGGAAATGAACTTATAGTCGCCTGGAGCGAATCGGGGTTGATAAATTCGTACAGTATTACCTGTGGAAAATCATGTTGCTGATTTACGAACTCAATCCTATTTGGATTTTGATTTATGCAGACAAACAGAACTTCTTTTCCACCATTTTGATTGACTACTTTAGGTGAATAAACAGGCGTTCCGTCGAGATGGTCTAAGCGAATTGTTTCCAGAATATTCATATCAGAACCCGCAACACTGAAACTGGTTCCGCTAAGGGTATTGTCACTGTATGTCCACCTTTCCAGCGTATAAGGATCTTCGCCCATTGTTCTCCAATCACCAATCAATTTCTTGAATTCAAACTTCCCCGAAACAGAATTTTGGCTATCGTTGCAGGATGAGGCTACAATGACCCAAGCCCAAAGAAAAAATAGCCTTGTCATTTTTGCTTTTGATAAATAAAGTTTATCCTTACTTTTTTCTGTTCCTGTGGCCCTTCGATGTAGAAATACAACGTGGAATCATCGGGCAGATCAAAAACCACTTTTTGCGGAAAACCATAGCCCGCATTAAAAAATTCGAGCTTTTCAGTTGTTTCGTTTATCAAAGTATACGGCACTCTATCCACAGTATCAAGACGACTTGCCGAAGCCGTGTATACCAATCCGGATGAAGTTCTTCTAATTTGCAGGAATTCAATAAAGGTGGTGTCATTTTCATCCAGTACGTAACCTGTTCCGGAAAGACCGCCTTTGCCATCTTGCCTCCATTGCGCCATTTCCTGAGTGCTTTCGTGCATAAAAAGCCAATCACCTTCGAGTCTTTTTAAGTCAAACTCGCCGCTGCACTTTTCCTCTTCCCCACAGGAAAGAAAGACCAGAAAAAAAACGCTGTAGAAACAAACACTCCAAATTCTTTGCATGGCGGTGCAAGATAAAAACCTGTTTGCTCATAATTTGTTATATTTTAAACATTTGGGAATCCATAATCTGGTGAAAACATAGGCGATTCTAAATGCAACCAGCATTACATTTGTAGAGTCAGTGTTATGTAAACCAACAACCCGCGGAAATTTTATTCACTTTCAAAGTCAACCTAATGAAAATGAGATCTTTATCAATTTTGCTTTTTTCGATTATCTCAACTTGCGCACTGGAAGCTCAGGTGGTGGTAAATGAATTCTGCACGGCCAACTTTTCAGATTGGTCACTGCCCGAATACGAGGACTGGGTGGAATTTTACAATCCAACAGGAGCAGCAATCAACATTTCGGGGTATTGGTTGAGTGACGATCCTGCCAATGTCCAGAAGTGGGCTTTCCCTGCCGGATCAAATGTGCCGGCCGGCGGTTATCTCACAGTTCTATTTTCGGGCACAGGAGATTACGACCCTGGTTTCATGGGGCAGCTAAACACAAATTTTCGGGTAACGCAGACCAACGGTGATGACATTATCTTTTCAAATGCAGGTGGAACAATCTTAGAGCAGTTTGATATAGGCACGCTGGGAGCATTTCATGCCAATCACTCGTATGGACGTGATACAAATGGCGGAGCAACCTGGAGTATACACACGGATCCATCGCCGAATTCATCCAATGGAGGTCCAACTGCCAGCGCCTATGATTCAAAACCTGTTTTGAGTTTAGAAGCCGGTTGGTATCCAGGTGCAATATCTGTTACCATAACAGCCACCGCAGGTTCAGATATTTACTATACAACGGATGGATCAGAACCAACAAACTCATCAACCCTATACACTGGTGCTCTAAATATCAGCGCCACAACAAGCTTAAGAGCTATAGCCTATTCATCCGACCCATCCATTTTACCAAGTTTCAGTGAAACAAATACCTATTTTTTTGGCGCTGACCAACACGGGATTATGACAGTGGCCATCAGCGGAGGAACCTTAAGCGATGGTTCCTGGGGCTGGGGTGGCGGTCCTGGCGAGTTGACTCACATTGAGTTTTTTACACCAAATGGCGTTTTTATTACTGAAGCCCAGGGAGATTCAAACGAACACGGAAATGACTCCAATGCTTACGATCAACGTGGTTTTGACTATATCACCAGAGATGCTCTTGGAGAAAACAACGTTGTTGCAATGCCGGTTTTTAGCACATCGGACAGACCGTCTTATGAGCGATTGATATTTAAAGCTGCGGCAAACGATAATTACCCATACTCTGGTGGAGCCCACATACGCGACTCATATGTTCATCAACTGTCCTATGCCGGCGGATTGTATTTAGATGAAAGAAAAACAGAATGGTGTATCGTTTATATCAATGGAGACTATTGGGGTGTATATGACGTGCGCGAAAAAGTAGACGATATCGATTACACTGATTATTATTATGATCAACCGGATGGTTTTGTTGACTTTATTAAGACCTGGGGAGGAACATGGAATGAATATGGTTCTGCCACTGATTGGAATGATCTGGTTGCTTTTATTACTTCCAACGACATGACAGATCAGGCCAATTATGATTATGTGCTTACGCAGTACAATACCATGAGCCTTATAGACTACTTTATTCTAAATGGATATGTTGTTTGCACGGATTGGCTGAATTGGAATACTGCCTGGTGGAGAGGTCGGCATCCGGATGGTGATGCTAAAAGATGGCGCTATGCACTATGGGATGACGATGCGACTTTTGGCCACTATGTGAATTACACCGGTGTGCCAAGCACCGATCCGAGCGCCGATCCTTGTCAAATTGAAAACATGGGAGATGTTGGAGGCCAGGGACACGTGCCTGTTTTGAACGCCTTATTTAATAACCAGGATTTTCTGGCAGACTATGTTCAGCGTTATGCAACGCTCTCCAATTCCATTTTCTCTTGCGACCGGATGATTGAAGTTCTGGATAGCATGGCTTTGATGATCGAACCCGAAATGCAGCGCCAAACTGATCGTTGGGGTGGCAATTTCGCAGAGTGGCAAGGCAATGTTCAGGCAATCAGGGATTTTATTCTGGATCGTTGCAATGATGAAATTATTGGTGGTATCGAAGACTGTTATGATGTTACTGCCTATACGGTAACTGTGCAGATTGATGGAATTGGAGAAATAACATTTTCTGATCTTGATCTAAACAATGCCAATACACCTTTTGACGGAATTTATTTTGGAGACCTGCCCATTGATATTGACGCGCTGGTATCCTCAACGGGATGCGGCTCATTTACCGGATGGGAAATTGTGAGTGGCACTGGCGTCTTAGATGATCCGAATGCTGTTCAAACAACCCTGATAATTCAAAGTGATGTAACCCTGGTGGCCCATTTTAGCGAGCCTTCCAATGGTCCGGTAGTTATTACGAGCGATGTAGTGCCAGCCGGGGCTGGGACAATTTTGGTAAATGGCGCATCGCAGAGCACGTACCCATACGATTTCACAGGTGATGCTGGTGATGAAGTTTCATACAATGTTGTCGAAAACGAATGGTATACTTTTGACCATTGGGAAAGCAACGAGTCTACTATTTCGGATGATGAAAATGCCACGATGACGATCAGTCCGTGTGTAAGTGATTCTATAACAGCCGTATTCAACTATATACCTCACTTCCAGCTTACCGTTGAAGTTGGCCCTGCAGGTGGCGGTTCTGTTTCAATGAATGGCACTCCTCTTCCAAGTATTCCATGGACATCTGTGCTTGAAGGATTTGTAGATTACACTTTCACTGCTGTGCCTGCGGATATTTGGAGTACATTTTCACACTGGGAAATTGGCGGACACATCCTGACACCGGACGAATTTGCCCTCATGGTAACACTTAACCTCCAAATGGACGATACCTTAATTGCTGTGTTCGATGTAACACCGCACGTCACGGTTACAGTAATGGTTGATCCTATGTATGAAGGAACTGTTCAATTTGCTGATGGATACATGACCAATACGACAACAACTGTTGAATTGGAAGCGGGTATTGACCACAATTTTGTAGTAAGCCCGGAAGAATACTGGAACTTTAAAAATTGGTCTTCACTATACACAGATGCCTATCCTGATGAAAAATTCAAAGAAGTTGTTTTTAACTTCAATGAATCAGACACGATAATTGCACATCTGGATAAGGAACCTTACGCGGTGTATATTCCGAATAGTTTTACACCGAATAATGACGGAACCAATGACTACTTCTTACCAATAGGAAATGCGCTGGATCCAGACTCCTATCACCTCGTAATTTTCAATCGCTGGGGAGAAAAAGTTTTTGAAAGCCGCGATATGAATAAGCCTTGGGAGGGTGATTATAAACTTGGGGAATATTATGTGCCAGATCAGGTGTACACTTATCTGCTTAAAGCCAAAAGTGTGCATGATGCAGAACCCCGCGAATACACTGGCTCCGTATATGTGTTCAGATAATTGACAAAAATTGATCCTATAGAAGGCCCGGAGCACTAGTTCCGGGCTTTTTTATTCTTTTCAAAACGCATTTTTCTCATTTCGATCGTGATCTGAATCATTTTTGAAATGAATTCACTTTTATCTGTTATTCTATTCGGATGAATCAATATTTTTACGCCAAAGACCAAACCTTATGAAAAAAACAGTACTCGCAATAATCTTTCTTACATGCTCTCAATTTTTATATTCCCAATGTGTTGATGGAGAATCTGCGGTTTCACTGAATATTGTTACCGATCCATGGCCCTATGAAACTTATTGGGAAATTGTCCCTACCGGAAATGGTTGCGGCAATGGAACAATAGCCAGTGGCAGCAATCTGGCAGTTGGTTGTTCGGGAGCCGATGGCGGCGCTGACACGAGTTACCCCGCCAATACGCTCATGTTTGAGGGACCATTTTGTTTGGTTATAGGTGAAAGCTACGACCTCATTTTTGTTGATTCATACGGTGATGGAGGATTGAGTTTTCAGCTCAATGAAGACGGCAATCAGGCATTTAATTTTTATGCCAGTGGCTTTGGCAATACATGGACTTTTGAAGTGGGAAGTTCTAATTTGCAATTAAATGATTCGCCGTGTGGGGCCACAGAAGTAGTTCCCAATGGAGGTGTTGTTGAATTGAATAATACAACCGCTGTATCAAGTTTTATTGAGCCTGCCGCACCGGCAGGGGCTTGCGGCGCGTCCGGATACTGGTGTGAAGGCGGACTTTCCAATACAGTTTGGGCCTACTTTATTGCTGAAGAAGGAATAACTTACGAGGTTACTACATGCAATTCTGAAGGATCATTCGACACACAAATAGCAGTCTATCACGCCGATAATTGTGCAGATTATTCGACTTTTCAGTCAGTTGGCGCCAATGATGATTATATCTATGGCTGTGGGCTCACCGATAATTTTGCTTCTACCTGCTGGGTTTCATGCCTTGTTCCAGGCGATACTTATTACGTTCAAATCGATGGCTGGAATGGGATTACAGGCACGACTCATCTCTCGGTAAGCGCGTATGAAGGCAATGTGGAAATGCTCGAAGTTTTGAACGATGTTGCCTGCCCGCTTGATAAAGGACAAACGCCTAATGGATCAATTCAACCCTTCCTTATTGGCGAAGGTTCTGATTTTAGCTGTGAATGGACAGGTTCCAATAATTTCTTCTCAACCGAAAACTCCGTTTATAATCTTGCTCCGGGAACTTATGATCTGGTTTTGACAACGCCTTGTGGAACTGTTTTTACGGATACCTATGAAATTTTTCAACCAACTCCCTGGAACGTTTCCGTTGTTTCTGTTGATCCAGACTGCACGGCGAGTGCAGATGGATCTATTTCTGTAGAAGTAAGTGGAGCCACAGAACCTTACACGTTTACGTGGACAGGTTTTGATTTCAACAGTTCGGAACAGGAAGTTACCGAGCTCAACAGCGGGACTTACAACCTGACCATTACGGATAACAATGGCTGCAACTATCCGCAAACCTTTGTGCTGGAACCAGCAGATGAATTCAGTTTTGATCTTGGGGATGACACAACCATTTGCTCAACGGATGAGCTGTTGGTCTTCGCTCCTGCAGGATTGGTTTACCTCTGGCAGGATGGAAGCACGAATCAATTTTATCAGATCAATGCCGAAGATTGGAATATTGGCAGCAATGCCCTAATACTTTCAGCAGAAACTGAGGAAGGTTGTTCGTATACCGATGCCTTTGTTTTCGAAGTAGATGATTGCTCCGGTGTTGAGGATATAGAAGGAACTTCATCTTTTCAGATTTATCCAAATCCATCAGACGATCAGTTTACCATTTCATCTGCTACTTACTTGCACAATGCGAACCTTCAGATTTATGATTCAACCGGGCGTATCGTGTATGTTTCCAATAATTTGAATGGCTCGCAAATATCCATAAGCACGGATCTTCCTTCAGGATTTTACACTGTAATAATCAATTCCGATAATTGGTCTATGAAAAAACCGCTCATTCGCCGGTAAATTCAAATTACGCTAAACACCGTACAAAGCGCTTCTGAAGTCGCAGGTGATTTGCAAGAACAAATCAATACCTCAGCGACGAATGAAAAAGCTTTTATGTAGTATATTTTTTATTGGCTGCGCATGCTTGTCCGGGCTGCTATCCAACGCGCAACAGTTATCCATCGAAAAAACCTATGAAATTACCGGTAAAGCAAATCGGGGATTTCTGGGCGACATTCACATTGATGAAGCAGCCAATGTCGTAGAACTCACATATTGCACCAAAAGCAATGATAGAGTGGCCAAATTCGAAACCTATGTCTTCGATACCCAATTTAGTTTTGTGGAGTTAAAAACCGAAGAGCTGGAATTTGAAAAAGCCCGATTGAGGTTTAAGTGGTTTAAGTACAAAGGCGAAACTTACACCGTTGAAGCTATCAGCGTTGAAGCCAATTTGATGGGAACATTGGTTCTGAAAAGAAAACAAATTACCTACTCATGGAATTGGTTTTGGGGCGGCTACGATAAATCTGTAAAGCTGCTCGAAAAAGTGAAGCCCAAAAACGACGAAGGCAATAAATACTTCTTACATCGCAAGGCTGAGAATGATGAAACAGGAGAAGTGCTTGTTATTGTTGGTGAAAAACAATCTGGAAAAGGAGCTGATCCATATGCGATTGCAAGAATTTCTCGGGGCTTGTGATAAACAAAGATTTAGACATTGTCAAAACGACTGATTTTAAATTTGATTAC
>JBJXFC010000045.1:0-4295 GCA_046153915.1 Flavobacteriales bacterium | reverse complement strand
TCATCGCGAGTTTCATGTCAATGCGTGTTCTGCTTCCCTTGTGATACATCGTGGTGGTGGTGTTGAACATGGACATCATGCCTTCTGCGCCTTTGGCAGATTCGGGCAATTCGAGCACTTCCATTTTAGCAACGACTTTTCCTTCGAAAGACTGCGCTGTTGAAGTCAGAATTCCAGAGATTATGAATAAACAAATGAGGGTTATGCGGGTTTTCATTGTGTGAACTTTGATGGCGAAGATAAGATGAAATGTTTCTAATCAAATGGCATCGGTATTTGAAACAGCAAAGCACGCAAAGGAAAGACGCACAAAGTATTTCCAACCCCTGACCCCTAAAGGGGAAATTTGAAGAGGCTGCGCGTTTTCATCAAAAATAGAAAATAAGATCAGCGCCGAAATTCTGATCTATGAATGGAAGAATGATTTTATTTTTGTTTCATGAAACAATCCTCTCCCATGTTTTATGGTGCTCCTCCACAAATTATTGCTCGTGCGAAGGAACTAAGATCAAACATGACTCCTTCTGAATCCTGTTTTTGGTCACTGGTAAGTAAGAATCGTTTGCGAGGTTATAAGTTTAGAAGACAGCATCCAATAGCTGTATATGTTGTGGATTTTTATTGTCACGAGCTCCGTTTGGCCATTGAAATTGACGGTGGAATTCATCTTGAAAAAGAAGTCATGCGATATGATGAAATGAGAGAGCGTGATTTGAGCCTTCTTGGAATTAAAGTTCTTAGATTTACGAATGAACAGGTTCAAAACGATTCCCAAGAAGTATTGAACAGAGTTGAAAAGTACATAGATCAACTTCTTATTATATCTACTTAGTGAAAGGACTGAGATTCTTGTTTTTATTGAGTAAAATTGGAAATGTGAAAACGAATGATGGTAAACCCTCTTCATCCGGATTGGAGAATACACTGATTAACAAATCAAAAAAAGATCATTGAAATTGTGCTGTAATTCGGTCATTACGAAAGCCCTACGCGAATTTCCCCTTTAGGGGTCAGGGGTAGAAGAAGAAGGCAGTTCACGTTTTACTGCAGCCCGTTGAATCTCTCTGTGAACCCTCTGTGAATCCTCTGAGCCTCTGTGGTGAAAAAACTCGGCAAATGAAAAGCAGAGGGCTCTCGCGGAAGAAGAGCGCCAATTAGCACAACTTGTCCAGAGCGCAGCGTGGGATTAAACACATTAGCACATTAGTCACATTAGCACATTATTGATTAAAAAAAAGCCTTCTCCCCACCAACACACTCCTCGTTTCCCCCTACATTTGAACCCCTGCCGCATCAGGTATTTATGAAACAACAAAGACTTTTCAGAACTGCCATTTTTCTCGCTTTTGCGATATGTTCGATCGCCGGATTCTCGCAAAAAAAATTCACCATCAGCGGTGAAGTGAAGGACTCTCTTTCCGGCGAAGGCGCCATCGGCGCTTTGATTGCCGCGAAGGAAGTGGGCAAGGGTATCACCACCAACGTCTATGGATTTTATTCGCTCACACTCGAAGAGGGCACACACACCATCGAAATCAGTTTGATTGGTTACAACACCCGCACTTACAAAATCGAACTCAAAGAAGACATCGTTCTCAATGCCGAACTGGCTGATGCGAGTTACAGCACCGGTGAAGTAATCATCGAAGCCGACAAAAGCGACAATACCCGAAGCACCGATGTAGGCAAAATCGATCTGGAGGTAGAGTCGATCAAAAAATTACCGGTATTACTTGGTGAAGTGGATATTCTCAAAACACTGACATTGTTGCCCGGCGTTAAAAGCAGTGGTGAAGGCAATGCCGGATTTTATGTCCGTGGTGGTGGCGTGGATCAAAACCTCATTCTGCTCGATAATTCTACCGTGTATAATGCCTCGCATCTCTTCGGGTTTTTCAGCGTATTCAATGCAGATGCCGTTAAGAATCTCGAATTGACGAAAGGCGGAGTTCCTTCGAATTATGGCGGACGTTTGGCATCAGTTCTCGATATTTCATTGAAGGAAGGCAACAACAAATCATTTCACGGTCAGGGTGGTATTGGCACCATCGCCTCTCGTTTTACCATTGAAGGTCCAATCAAAAAAGATGTTTCGTCCTTTATCATCAGCGGAAGAAGAACGTATATCGATGTATTGCTTAAACCGTTTATCAATCCCGAAAGCAATTTCGCCGGATCGGGATATTATTTCTACGACCTCAATGCAAAGATGAATTACCGTCTTTCTCCAAAAGATCAACTTTTTGTAAGTGGATATTTTGGAAGAGACGTCTTCACATTCGCCAGCAAACAAACAGGATTCACCACCAAAATTCCGTGGGGCAATGCAACGGCAACGGCGCGCTGGAACCGCATCATGAGTCCGAAGTTGTTTATGAATGCGATGGTGACATTCACCGATTATCGTTTTGCATTTGAAGGCGGACAAGAAGAATTTGAATTTAAATTGAGCAGTGGAATCCGCGATCTCGGTGCCAAAGTGCAATGGAATTATTTTCCCAACTACATCCACAATCTGAAGTGGGGAGCGGAATATACGCACCACGATTTTATGCCCAACAGTGTGTATGCGCGAAGTGGCGATACGGAATTTGATACCGGTCCGAAGGTGAATCTAATTTCTCACGAGATGGCAGTTTACGCTCTGGACGAATTTGATATCAACGAAAATTTCCGCATCAATGCCGGACTGCGCGTTTCGACATTTGTGCATGTAGGTCCGTTTACACGGTATGTGCAAGTGGAAGACACCAATGTTGGCACTCCACCCGAACCGGAAGAAATTACCTACGACAAAGGCGAAAAAGTAAAACAATACGCAGGACTCGAACCACGTGTCAACATGCGCTATACACTCAACAAAAAATCCAGCATCAAAGCCGGATTTATGCGCAACTATCAATACATCCACCTTACAAGTTTGTCGCCGACATCGCTGCCAACGGACGTTTGGTTGCCTAGTACGGATATTACGAAACCCCAGATTGGCGTGCAATACAGCGCGGGTTACTTCCGCAATTTTAATGACGACAAATGGGAGAGCAGTGTGGAAGTGTATTACAAAACCATGCAGAATCAGAGTGAATACAAAGAAGGTGCAGAGCCCGAACAGACAGTGGGAGACAACATCGATAATCTGCTTGTCTTTGGAAAAGGTTGGAGTTATGGTGTGGAATTATTTCTCAAAAAACGTGTGGGTAAACTCAATGGCTGGGTGGGCTATACGTGGAGTAAGACAGAGCGCGAATTTGAAGCCATCGACAAAGGAGATCCTTTCCCAACGCGCTGGGACCGCAGGCATGATGTGAGCTTCGTCGCAAACTATAAACTGGCCAAACGGTGGGATATCGGATTTGTATTTGTCTATTCTACCGGACAACCAATTACTCTGCCCATCGAGCGTTATCTCTATGAAACATCCATTGTAAATGTTTATGGAGAAAGGAATAGTTTCCGCATGGACCCATATCACCGTGTAGATTTATCGGCTACATTGCATGGACGTCAGAGCAAAGAAAACATCGATCTGGTAACAGGTGGTAAAATTCTCAATCCAAAGAAATTTAAATCGTCCTGGAATTTTTCGTGTTACAATATTTACAATCGAAGAAATCCATATTTCATCTATTTCGGAAACGATGGGCAATTGGCTACGGGCACTATTCAGGTGAAGGCCTATCAGGTGAGTTTGTTTCCGGTGTTGCCGAGTGTGACGTGGAACTTCGAATTTTGAGTTGCTGCGCAACTCTTTGTTGTAACCGCAGAGTTCGCAGAGAAAAGATGCGCTGAGGACGTAGAGAATTTACGTCAAAATTTTTCCATCAACGCTGCAAGTTTTTTCGAAATGGTCTTTTGTCTAGAGTCTAGCGTCTTGTGTCTAGCCTCTCACTTCCCACCAAACTTCTCGCTATTAAACTCGCCCGATTTATTCTTCGGAATGCTGAGACTTTGCCAACCGGTTTCGTTGAGCATTTTGGAAAGATAAACGATTTGACCGATGTGGTAACTGTAATGCGCGAGTTGGCGATTGATGGCTTCAAATACCGAATGCGCTTCACCACGAATAAAGACAGTGCGTGAAAGATCTTCGGGTTTGAGGTTGTTGATGACATTCATAAATATCGCCCAACCGCTGTTCCAGGCTTCCATCACTTCCTCGCGTGTGGAGAGAATCACTTCAAATTCACGATCGCGATCGCGCCATGGTTTTTCTCCATCTTCATCGTAGAAATTCGTAAACCGTGATACCATGTTGCCGCTGATATGCTGAACAATCATGCCAATACTGTTGCTAT
>JBJXFC010000026.1:0-2844 GCA_046153915.1 Flavobacteriales bacterium | reverse complement strand
GGAACAATACAGTGAAATCATTCCAATCCCATCATCCTTGTTGCAGAAGGATGATGATGATTCTGACAATACTACTACAGAAGTCGTGTATACATTTGTATTAACGGACGATGGAAGGGATGGTTTGTGTTGTGAACATGGGATCGGGAATGTACAACTGTACAATGGAACGGACGTGACGACTGCCAATTCCAAACCATTGTTTCGTAACTTCACACAAAATATGAGACGATTTGTACATTCCTTCGCATTGTAAAATAATATAGGAAACAAAAGCACACAACACAAAACAAAAGCAGCAGCAGCAGCATCAAAAATTAAAACCCAATTCATTACGTGTACTATAAGCGAAACATGTTCGGAAAATACTGATTTTTGCTATTTTTATTTCTATTGAGTTTTGTATCCTTGTTTTCCTCTGTACGTTTCTTCGTTCTTGTTTTTATTTGTTTTGTTTTTTCAGCGTAAGGTTGGCATCGCGCAGGTAGCCCGTTTCATAGTAAATAACATTGAGGTCGTTGTGCATGCGCACCGTGAAGTCGAGCACACAGGATACCTTGTCAATGGTTTCTTTTTTGTCTTTTTCCTCCCCACCGGTAATGGCCATTCCAACAATAGAGAATGCCGCTGAGAGGAAAGGGTTGGTTTGGAAAAGGGCAGGCATTTGGAAGTTCATCTTTTTTTTCATGCGATCCTCCATGATGGCTTTGGCCTCTTTGAACTCCGGGTAATTGTTCGGATTGGAAAGGTTAGAAAGCCCTTGTTGTGCCTTCAAGCTGCTCAGATGGTGATCCATGCTCAATACTTTTTCGTACAGCATTTTTACGATCTCGATGCTTTTGCGGTAGCGGAGCTTTAGAAGCTTCACTTCGTGGTCTTGCTCTATGAGATTGAGTGTTTCTTCGAGCTGAATTTTTTCCCAAAGGAGCTGAAAGCCACATTCAGGCGTTCGGTTTCGCGGGTCGGCGAGTGTGTGATTGACGTCGGAAAGTCGCATTCGGAGCGGTTCAGTTCGGTCTAAATAATCCTGTTCGAGGTGGTCAAGCTCGGAATAGGCCATTTCGATAAATGGCGTCATCCAGACGGTGAGTGAGTCGTCTGGAGATTTTTCATGGGTTTCGGAAGCCAACAAATTACTGGCTTGGAGGAAGAACATGGCGATGAGCAGCCCTGCGATCCGAAAGAGCGTTTGAGTTTTCATAGCTTAAAAATTTAGTGTTGGTGAAGGCAATATCTCAACAATTGGCAACTCGCCATTCAAAGGATATTGCCCATTTTAATAAAAACGGAATGATGCGTGAATTCCTTCCCCGTCGTAATCGCCAAAGAAATTGTAGCTGTGGCAATGAGCATCAATTCCAAGCGAAACATGAGACATCCCAAATGTTGAACAGGTGCCAACAAATTGATTTTATACAAATTGATGGTGCCTTCAAATTTGGGATGGTTCATGTTTGTCAATGGTTTTAGAGGGCGAATCCAGACAAGCAATGAAGTGGTAAAAGGCGTTGAACTAATACTCAATTGAATTTTTTGAGGATCATGATACAGTTGTCAACGACCTCATAGGTAAGCGCATTTCTAAATTCGAGGTGGATCTTCCAGGAGCCGTCAGGTTGTTTTTTCCCATAGGCAGCAGGTTTCAAAGGGGTGTCATTTGCGTCGAAACACCTTAAATCAAGTTGAGGAGAATATAGGCTGTCGCCATTCGCCATTTCGTAGTAAAAAATGCCTTGGCTTAGGCTTCCGACCTGATCTCCGTATTTGATTGGCATAGCAATAGAACGAAACTCCCCTTCTCCTGCAATACTAATGGCCAAAGTATCATAACAATAACAACTTTGGTTAATGCCTACATAGCTGTCATCACCCATTTGGACACAACTACCATTGAAACTAAATCTTCCCGGCTGGCAAATGCACGTGCCATCCAAACATTCAGATCCAGAGGGACAGTTTTTGCACTTTTCTTTACATCCGATAGGGATAATTGTCGTGCAGGCAAAAAACAACAAGAGTAAATTGAGAAATGTGTGTTTCATATAATTGAATTTAAAAGTGAAAGATCATTGCTGTGTTTTACTGGCGTGGAGTCAATTCCAATCAAATTTTGTGAGAACCAGCGAGAAGGAAATCTTGCCGGTTCTCACAACACTTGAAGGTTTTAGTTAGGATTGTTGAAGATTGGAATGTGTTTGTTGCACCGTTGGCCATCCGGTAAGTTTACCCCAATGGCATAACCCACTTCTGTAGTGACATTGATGCCTCCACCAGGGTTTGGAGCACCATTAACTGTTTGCCAACCGCCGGGGCTGTTGAGTGCTAAGTGGCCATTAATCATATTCCGGCGGTTACTGGCATCTCCATTTTGGCTCGCGTATGCCCAATTAGCGAAATAGCCAGTACAACAGTGTGGTGCTAATGAAGGAGCGCCTCCTGTTACTACGCCTGCGAGGTGGAAACCACTGTTGATTTTTGCATCGCTTTCCCAGCAACGTAATCCCATAACTTCTAGAGAAGACCCGCTCATAATCATAAAAGACAAAGGGTCATTTGGCCGGAATGTTATTACAGCAGTGCCTTGAAGCAATGGTTTTTCAATCAATGCACTGTTACAGTCTTTGGTTTCAGTTATTTTTTCAAGGACTGCACCAACCTTGTCGATAATTTGATTCGTTTGGTTTACAATATCGTTCAGTTGGGCGGTCTTAACTGATTTGATCAATTGGAAAACGCTAACACCTATCTTAGCTGCATCCACAAGTACACTTACAGGAACACCTCCAGAACATTTTGACGTAGCAATGCTCAAACCGGAACCAAATACTTGTACATCATTGACAC
>JBJXFC010000025.1:0-5272 GCA_046153915.1 Flavobacteriales bacterium | reverse complement strand
GAAAGTTTCTACTTCAGAAGCCTCTGAACAAGCATCCCATGCCTCAAGAGCAAGTGGTGCCGGAACTTCTTCCAAACACTGAACATAAATATTTTCAAGTTCAGGGAAAACAGGACCTTGAGTATCTACAAGTGTTATAATTTGAACGCAGATTTCAGTAATATCTCCATAAGAAAGAGTCCATGTGCGTGAAATCACAGAGTAACAATCAGAAGTTTCGAGGTATGTATCAGTAAAGGAAATTTCAACAATTCCATCACCACCGTAAACTTCAAAAACCGGAACACCAGTTACGCTAAAATCATTCAGATTAGAACCACATTCCAATGTTGTATCAGGTGCACATGAAATCAATTCGAAAGTGGTGCAAATGTATTTATAAACTATAATGAGGCTTGACAAATCAAAGCAGCCATCCTCATCAGATGCTGAAATGTTATTTACATAAGATCCAACATCAACTCCATTTACATCGCCGTCATACGAAAGTCCATAAACGAAGTATGAGGCGTCCGAATAGGATGAAAGATCAAAATCTCCGGTCTCACTAATTTCAAGAATTTCTCCGGCAACACTTACAAGAAGGAAAACATAGGTATCACCAGTAGCTGTTGAGTTAGTGACAACGCTGAAAGTATCAGCTATGTCATCATCTGAACAGATAAGAATAGGTTCTACTGAACCATTTACTGAAATAGTACCAGCTTGACAATTGAAGATAGAAAAACTTTCTCCGCGGATGAAGACACCGCTATCCAATGAGCTATCAGAAACGTCTGCAATAGCAAATTTAAAGTGATATGATTCACCTGGTGTGATCAATACCTGAGCTGTCAACACAACAGTAAATCCGTCATATTGAATTGTTGTTCCACCTGTATTGTCAACGTAATAAGCAGAATAATCCAAAGAGGTACAACCTCCAAACGAACCCTGTGATCCAGGGGTACCGTTGTTAACTGAATTGATAGATACAGGAAGGTTGGTTGAAGGAATCAAAGCAACGTTAAGATTGCTGTAACTTCCACCAAGTGGATTTGGGCCGCTTACGAAGAATGCAAAAATGTCGTTGAATGAAGAACATACAAATTCATTGTATTCTTCAGAACTGAAGACATATTGAACAGTGATAACATCACTTGTTGCTACAAAGTCGAAAGACAACGCACAAACGTCGTTTAAACTGCCACTAACCAGCGGATCCAAATCAGCATCACCATTATATGTAGCTGAATTGTTGACCGTTACGTTTTCGTCGTTGTTTGGACCAATGGCATCATTGGCACGTCCCGTTGTAAGGATAATACCATTAGAGATACCGACATTGGTAGTATTTCCATTGCTGAAAAGACCAGATGCGTTATCATCACATGACAATACCACATTGGAAACAGTTACTCCAGAACCAACGATTGCATTTGCAAGGTCCTGTGCCGTAGCCGCGCTGTTTACATTCAATTGAGCACCTGCACAAAATGGTAAAGCAATAACCATTGTGAGCATGACTCTTCTTAATTTATTGTAGAAATGTTTCATCTTGATTGAATTGTGTAGAATTCGTTTTTAGTTTAATTATTGAGTGGTTGGGCCGCCGTTACACTGCTGAGGTGGGCATTCCATTGTTGTACTGTCCAACCGGGATGTTTGCTGAGGTCCAACATCACAACCGCCTTATTGAGACTGAAATTCGGACGTACCGTCATATCTGCATATTGTTTGCTGGCGAAAAATTCTACAGCATCGCTTTCATTTGCAAACTGCATGGATGTGATATCGAATTGATACGACCCAGCCAAAGGCACGTTGGTAGGCAGTTGCAAAACTCCGTTTGACGAAATCGTCGCTACTGGTTTTGACTGACCCATGATCTCCGACGAAAAAAGAACTCCGCCAAAGAGTAGTGTGAACATCATAAGCAATTGCTTGCTTCTGGAATTTAACCGGAGATCTAGTGTTCCGATTGTCATTTGATTTTTCATTGTTTTTAGAATTAACGGTTTTTATTTTTAAGAAATGAATACATATTAATAAGGCACTTGCTAGAGCGCTTTTGGAAAGGAATTTTTACGATTGAAATTGGATGTGACGGGAATAACGATGGTTCGCTTCTCAAGGGAGCTGAACAGGAATGACATCATTGTCCTAAAAAACATTGTAGAATGTTTCATTGATTTGGTTTTGATAAACAATTCAGTTAAAAAGCATTGTGCAGAACCCAATGCAGAGACCAAATCAGACAGTAATAATTAGCTTTCGTCGACAAAATTAGGCTACTCGTCTTAAAAATGTTTCGTTTCGTCGACATTTTTAACAAATTAATCGATAACGAACTCATTTTCAATGATACTTTAAATCAAAAAAGGCGAACCGAAGTCCGCCTTTTTCAGAATTTTATTGAATCACAGATCAATCAGCCAATACATTTCTGCTGTTTACGATCTTCTGGACTCACCGATTACAATTCAGGACATTGAACTCTATCTGGAAAGATGAAATCAAGGCAATCAAGGAATACTCTAGTTGAGAATTGTAATTTTTCTCTTGACACATATAATTTGGAATCACGAAAACCTTTTGAAGCTTTTTCGTAGTATCCTTTTTCCTTCCTATCTATTCTAAAGCCGAGTTGACTTTGTAGGTATGGATTAAGTGTTTCAAGGCAATTAATGGTTTTAACCAGATCACTTTTTTTATTGGTAACGAAAAGTGGTAATAGCCAACACTCAATTTGGCGGTCGGAAATTGCCCATATGACACGGTCTAGAAAGGACGCCCTAATCTCGGCTGACATTTGATGGACAAGAAAATTCTTCATTTTGGCTACTCGGTCTTCTGTTGATTCACTCAATTCAAATGAAATATCGTAAGAGTGTTCTTTACCATCGACCCAATCGGTGTCGATTTGAAGGATTACGTAATTAACGTTGTCAAAGGCTTCTCGAAAATTTTCAGTCTGTATGAATTTTATTACCTTGTCCCAATTACCATCATCAAATTTACCTGTTGTTGCATCGACATTGGGCTGAAGCGATGTAATAGATGGGTTACTGGTTTTGAAAAATCCGGAGAGGATTGATTTTATAACCCACTGATCAGAGGGACCTTCGCTTATTATTCCAAAACAATAGTTCATTACTTTAGAAATTATCAGGCAATCCACCGAGGTATCCGCGGAGCCATTTTTCTGAAAGTTTCAGGTTGAGGGAAGAATTGGCATTATCAAGCTTTATTCGTTTCGCAACCGTCTCGCCGTCCATATTTCGGCTAATAACAAATAGTCTCTGCTCGTCATCGCGCAGATCTAGGCCGTCAAGTACTGACGGGCTATGTGTTGTGAGGATGGCCTGTTTGTTTTGTTCTTCAGCTAATCCAGTCAGTGTGTGAATCAAATTCTGACATAGAAGCGGATTAAGAGTTGATTCGACATTATCCACAGCGAAGAAAGTTGGAGTTGACTGGCTTAAAAACAAGGTCAGATAAAAAAGTACGAATAGAAATCCCTCGTTTGAGCTTCTCTGATCTATCCAATTATAGTCTTCGTGTATAAAGCGATCTTTAATTTCTATGGTTCCGGGAGTTTCTGGATTTGTTTCAAGAGATTCGAACCAATCAAGTTTCTTAAGGTGTTCAATGATTTTACTTAATTGGATCGAATTCAAATTTTGAAGTTCCCTTAAAAGACCTTCTCCTCGAATTCCAATTGGTCTGATTTGAGTCTCGTCGAATAGATTTCTTAGCGTTTGATAATCAGGTTGATAAATTATGAATCGCTCAAGATTTTCATTGTCTAGTTGTTTCAGAATAGAATCGGAAATTCCTTGCAACATTGACATGTATATTTCTGGCGGAAGGTCCTTATTTGACTTTGTCAATATGAATTTTTCGAGCTGTCCTTTTAAATCGTTTCTTCGTGAGTCGAACCATTTTTGATTTGGAATCATTGAGTAAACGATATCATATTCAAAATCCCTTAGCTCGCCTTCAACTTCAATTTGACAATCAATTTTAATATTTTCTCGTCTTCCATCAGAGTCGAAAAGTGACTTAAAGTGAATGGGAAGAGATGGGACTCTAATTCCTCTAGATGAAAAGAACTCATAATCTAATTTATCAGCGGCATCTGCACCTGCAAATGCAATTGCCTCGAGTATGTTCGTTTTACCACACCCGTTTGCTCCAATAAATACATTTATCCTGCCTAAATCAAGACTTAAATTCCTGACTGACTTGAAATTTTTGATATGAATTTTTCTAATCATTGATGCACAATGCTACGACAAAAAGTTTATCATTTCAATACGGTAAACCACAAAATTGCAAAAGGGAAGGTGCATGTAACAATCAGAAAAACAATTGATTAATCAATCAGCCAAAACATTCCGGCTAATTACGATCTTCTGAACTTCGGAAGTTCCTTCATAGATCTGTGTGATTTTCGCATCGCGCATCAATCGTTCTACGTGGTATTCTTTTACGTAGCCATATCCACCGTGAATCTGAACGGCTTCTACGGTGTGCTTCATCGCAACTGAAGAAGCAAACAATTTGGCGATCGCGCTGGCCTGATCGTAGTTGAGGTGCTGGTCTTTCAACCAGGCAGCCTTGTAGACGAGTAAGCGCGCTGCTTCAATATCGGTAGCCATATCCGCCAGTTTGAAAGCAATAGCCTGGTGTTTTGAAATTTCTTTTCCGAATGCTTTGCGTTCTTTGGAATAAGCCAGCGCCAATTCATAAGCACCCGCGGCAATTCCCAATGCCTGAGCTGCAATCCCAATGCGACCGCCACTCAATGTTTTCATCGCGAACTTAAATCCGAATCCATCTTCACCAATTCGATTGGCTTTTGGAACCTTTACATCCTGAAACATCAGAGTGTGGGTATCACTACCGCGGATTCCGAGTTTGTTCTCTTTAGCGCCCACGATAAAACCTTCCATACCGCGTTCCACAATCAGGCAATTGATGCCTTTATGTCCTTTCGCAGCGTCCGTTTGTGCCATCACGAGATAGGTGCTTGCACTGCTGCCGTTAGTAATCCAATTCTTGGTGCCATTAAGCAGGTAATGATCTCCCATATCTATTGCAGTTGTGCGCTGTGATGTTGCATCACTTCCAGCTTCTGGCTCTGACAAACAAAATGCTCCTATTTTTTCTCCTTTTGCAAGTGGAACAAGAAATTTCTGTTTTTGCTCTTCGGATCCAAAAGCCTCTAATCCCCATGTTACCAGCGAATTGTTTACACTCATGCATACAGATACCGATGCATCGATTT
>JBJXFC010000024.1:0-19591 GCA_046153915.1 Flavobacteriales bacterium | reverse complement strand
TTCCTATAACCACTTTTGTTTTGAGTCGATTTGCGTTGTTGGTCGAACACTATTTATCGATCGATTACAATTGGCTTTTTGAATTGTGTATGGTACTTGGGCAAATTGTCTTTCAATCCCTTTTTATCCTCAAACGAAAAAGCCGGCTTCTCCCCTACGCCATCCAACTTTTAAAAGTATCCCTTCTGGGTTCTGCACTGCTTATTCCGCTGCTCCTGGTTACCCATTATTTTACACTCAGTGATCTTCAGGTTTTGCTCTATTTCTTCACTGTTGTGGGCATTATGTTTTTCGTACACAAAGGCATGGTCAAACGCCTGCAGCTACCATGGTATCTCTGCTACACATGGGTTGGATATAGATTATTGATACTGATTTTTACACTAGGATAATTGTTGCAATACAATTGTTGATCAGACAACTAAAATACGAATTGAAATTTTGCTGAGCCATTCGCAAATCGCAATACGCAAATCGCATATCGCACTACGCACATCGCGCTTCCCTTCTCAAACGGTCATGATATCCTTGTCCTTAGCAGCCAAGATCTCATCAACTCTCTTATTAAAACGATCCGTTAGTTCCTGCACTTTGGCTTCACCAGCTTTGGCTTCATCTTCAGGGAGTCCGTCTTTTTGAGCCGTTTTGATAAAATCCAGGGCTTCTTTACGGGCGTTGCGAATACCCACTTTGGCGTGCTCACCTTCAGCATGAGCGCGTTTCATGAGGTCTTTGCGACGTTCTTCTGTGAGCATGGGAACGGAAATTATAACAAGCTCGCCGTTGTTTTGAGGATTTAATCCAAGATTTGCTTCGAGAATTGCCTTGCAAATAGGATCGTACATGTGTTTTTCCCAAGCCTGCACTGTTATTGTGCGGCCATCGGGTGTATTCACGTTTGCAACATTTTTGAGTGGTGTTGGCGTGCCATAATAATCGACCTTCACGCTATCAAGCATGGCTGGTGTTGCCTTACCTGCCCGAATTTTTGCCAATTCAAAATCCAGGTGTACAATTCCTTTGTTCATTGCATCTGTGGCTTCATCAAGAGCCATTTTCACTTCTTCACTCATAGCGATTGGGTTAAGTCCTCAAAATTCATTGTTGAATCAGGCGGCCAAAATAGCAGAAGTTCTTAAAATCGGACAAATACAATCCCATCAAAAAAAGGTGAATTAACGAGTCATTAAAAGTCAGATGTCATTTACAGACCTATTTTGCGGCCCATGAGCCTTTCGTTGTCAGCATTTCGTTTGTTTTTTAGGTCAGCCCAAAGTTGGCGAGCAAGGAGAAATCCAAGCTCCAGGCAATTGGATCTGTTGATTGAACGCCTTACGCGTCTTGACCGATCTCCCAAAAAAAACCTCGTTTTCGAGGAAGTCCGGGGAGTGCGCTGCGCAATTATTGGCAATGAATTCAGGTCCAAAAGAATAATTTTTTTTGTGCATGGCGGCGGATTTGCATTGTGTGGCATTGGGTCACACTACAGATTCTTGCGTTTTCTGAGTGAAACCACATCGTCTTGTATTGTATTTCCCGAATACACCAAAACTCCGGATGCGATTTATCCTCAGCAATTGCATGAATGTTTGGCCGTTTTAGATTCTATACAACGTAAAACTCCAGCGAGTGAATTGGTCCTTATGGGAGATTCTGCCGGTGGAAATCTTGCAGCATCGATGCTCAACGAGATGAAAAAGGACTATCCGGATAAACTAATATTGCTTTCACCCTGGCTTGATCTGACTGGAAAAATCATTGATGAATCCGGGCTGGAAGGAGATGATGTCTTTGGCCGCGCTGAAGTGGCGCGTTATGCGGAACTGTATTATGGCGAAAACAACCCGGCTGACGCGTCTATTTCGCCTTTGTTTGCTGTGCTGCCAAAGTTCATTCCAACACTGGTATTATCAACTCGCAATGAATTATTTCATCCTATCATTGCTGAATATGTCGAACAGAATAGATCAGACAATCTGCACCACCTGGAGCGCGACGGATTGTTTCATGTATGGCCGCTTTTTGTTGGTATGATGCCAGAGGCAACGCGCGATGCCAAATTGATTTGTGATTTTATAGTAAAAGGAAGTGTAGAATAATGTCCCGTTAGAATTCAACGAGAGTGCCAACCTTTTCACCAGCGATAACCCGTGCGAGATTACCTGGTTTGTTCATATCGAAAACCAGAATGGGCAATTTATTTTCGTTGCACAATGTAAAGGCCGTCATGTCCATCACATTTAAGCCCTTCTCATAGACTTCATTGAAAGATACACGCTCATATTTTGTGGCAGTTTTGTCCTTCTCGGGATCGGCCGTATAAATGCCATCCACGCGCGTTCCCTTGAGGATAATATCCGCTTCAATTTCTATGGCCCGCAGCGACGCTGCTGTATCAGTTGTAAAATAAGGATTTCCTGTACCTGCGCCAAAAATCACGACGCGGCCTTTTTCGAGGTGACGCACTGCGCGTCTTTTGATGAAAGGTTCGGCAACCGACTTTACTTCCAATGCACTCTGCAAACGGGTATTTACCTGAAGGCTTTCCAGAGCGCTCTGCAGAGCCATGCTGTTGATAAGGGTTGCGAGCATACCCATGTAATCTCCTTGTGTGCGCTCCATTCCGCCCTGTTCTGCCTGAACACCACGAAAAATATTGCCACCACCAATTACGATAGCTACCTGAACTCCCTGATCGCAAATTTCTTTGATTTCGTTTGAATATTGCATCAATCTATTGTTGTCGATGCCAAACTGCTTGTCTCCCATGAGGGATTCTCCACTAAGTTTCAGGAGTATGCGCTTATACTTCATATCGGGGGCCGAAACTACATGAAAACTACCAACATTACTTCTTCACATTAAAAATATATCTGTCAAGGGCCACTCCTGCATCATCCATTACACCAGCAATTTTTATAACTGCATATTTGTGTTGGATGGTATCGTATTCGGCAATTAGAATGTCGTTTACAGCGATATTGGTAACAAGTTGAACAGGAGTGCTGGAAGTGTATGAATTTGCTGCAGACTGTGCAGTTGCCTGCGGATAATTGTAGGCATTGTTGCGCACAAATTTAATTCCTGACAATGAATTGAGAATGTGAGACGGGGCATTGTCGTCGAGATCATCGTACTCAGTTAAATCGACCAAAGTAGAATCGCCGCCGGCATCCAGTTGCACAGTGGCAAGAGAAGCGATATTAAATCCATCATTGCCGCCAAAATTCCAAGGTGAAACAATTTCGTACCCCGTGGTTTCTGTGAGATAAGCGGCTGAGGCTACATTGAGCGCTCTACCGACAGTTGCGGAATAACCATCGCTGTCATAAATGGTAAACGTAAGCAGGTATTGCGAAGCCCCTTCCGGAACAACATAGACATAATAAAAATCCACTTCGCGCCCAGATACCAGTGTATCCTTTAGTGTAGTCGTAACACCGCCGAGTGGTTTTTGTGTGATAACAACTCTGCTTAGTGCATTATCACCGGCAGTCGCCGAAACTACAAATTCAATTAGATCGCTGGCATCAGCATTGAGAGAAGTGGATTGTGGAGAAACAAAAATAGCAGGTGGCAATACTTCCTTGTCTTTGCATGAAATGATAAGCGTAGAGATAATCAATGCAGCAAGAGCAAACAGATATGTCGGAACATTTTTCATTAGGCAAATATGCAAACACCCCGGTCATAAACCGAGGTGTTTGACAAAGAGGTTAAAGATTATTTAGCCTTGATTTTATAAGCTTTAAAGCGCACTTTGAGAATTTCTCTTCGGCCCATGAATTGCTGGTGCGTGGTAGTCTCAAATGAAACCGGCATTACAAAATCAGCATCTGGTTTTTGTTGAAGCGCGTCGTAAAGTGCATTGTTGTACCCTCTGTTTCCGGGCAACTGAACGCCAAGGCCACCTTGAGGAATCAAACTTCCGGCATGGTATTTTCTGCCACCATAAGGGATAAACAAAAAATACGATTGTTGTGTTTGACCTGTTACATCCCCGATGTATTCAAGGTCATCGGTATCAAAAATGATCTGTGCATTGACCTGTGTCATTGGCACCGCTTTCCGCTGATAGGTGCAGGAAGCCAGAGTCAGTGATCCCAACAGAATCAGGACAGTATATATACTTAATTTTCTCATAGCATCTAAGTGTTTGGTTATTTCGAATAGACTTCACACATCAACGCAAGTCTGAGCGAGTTCCGAAATAAATGTGAATATTCAGACGTACGTTATGATTGGTGTTTACCAGAAATTGTCTTCTGCTAAGCTCGCTATATTGTTGATCGAGTCCATTGAGGTTAAGATCGTCGTTTCCAAAAGCATCTTCTTCCTGCTCAAACCACTCACTGGATTCTTCAAAATCGAAGGCATCAATGGTTTGTTCCATTTCCACTTTCGTTTTTCCTCCAAAGATCCATTTGCCGGTGAGTCCGTATTCCAATCCCACCGAAATCGGCAATTCTGCAATAAAAACATTGAACCCTGTAAAGAGACCAAAACCAACGATGCGGGTGTTGGTGGTGCGGGTTTCATACATTTTGTCACCATTTAGAAAATCATCCTGCATGATGGATTTGTTTTTGCCCAGGCCGATCATCAATTCAGCAGCTCCATAAACATCAAATACATTGGCATTTGTGAAGTGTTTTTCCATACCACCTGCCAAAGCAAACTGGCGTTGAACAAACTTTTGTTTGCGCTCAGAAATTTCCTGTGCATCTTCATCAATGTTGTTAAACCCTGTAGAATCCTGTCCAGTACCAACCACGTTCACATTGTTGATGGCATAACGCAGTGCTCCGCGAATTACCTTACTGTCTGTGAGATAGTATTTGTAAGTGAGGAAATCGCTTGCAAAAAGTGAATTTCCTTTGTACAAACCAGCGGAAGTATCGCTGCTGAGATTAACAATCGGAATGACAAATTGCAGCGCTCCGTCACCAGCCTGAGGCCTGGCGCCTAATTTGTAAGTCAAATCGTAATTTTCGCGTGTTGAAAGCTGGGCAAAACTCAAAAGCCCTGTGGTGAAAAACACGCACACCATTAGTACACATTTTTTCATGTTGGAATTGATTAGTTATAAGGTTTAATTGACACCGCAATATATTACGGTTCGTGAAAAAGAGCATTTTGGCAATCAACAATTTACCAACAATCGAGGTGTGTTTTATACGCTGGCTCCAAAACAATAAATTTTGCTTAAGTTTGTTTCTCAAATACAAATCTTTAACCCGTATGAAAACGTCTCTCTTTGCCCTTTTATTGGTGTGTTCAACTTTGTCTTCAATGGCTCAATCAGAAGCAAATTCGCGCATGGTGGGGATCAATGCTACTTCCTTTGTGAAGAGTTTCCTCAGCTTCAATGATCAAACGCCGGCAGGAACTCCATTTCAATTTACCTACCGTCATATTGGGGATAATGGCAAAGCTTTTCGCTCTAAGTTGGGGCTCAATTATTCAAACAGTACTTCTGAGGAGGCAGGCGAAGACGACAAATCAACTTTGACATTTCTCAACATCCAGCTTGGCCTGGGCTATGAAAAACGCTTTCAACTCGAAAAAAGATGGCTTATTTATACCGGGATTGACGGTCTCTTTGGAATAGAACAGACCATTCTAAAAAACACAAGCGGAAATGACGAATCCACGGATCAGGAACAAGAGGTGTTGGGCGGTGTATCGCCTGTTTTGGGTATACAATTCAACATTACGGAAAGGCTGAGCTTAAGCACAGAAGCCGGAATTCCCATTGTCTACAAAATGAATACACAAAAGTTTTCTGGCGAATTTAGTGATGCAAAAATTACGACCAACTCATTTCAGCTTACCCCTTCGTTGCCCACCTTCCTTTACCTCAATTTAACCTTCTAACAATGAAAAAGTCTAAAATCTATCTCTCCATTCTGGCCATTTTCGCTGTCATTGTGGCCATTCAGGCATGCACAAAATCAATGGATGATGAAATCCGATATGAACGCATCTTGCAACTAGACACCAGCATTGACTATAACAATACGGACTATCCGCAACATATGCAGGGATCTCTAAATACCAACGTTTCCAATGCAAAAGCGGCATTGGGTCGCGTTTTATTTTATGACGAAATTCTATCAAGGAACAGTCGAGTTTCCTGTGCTTCATGCCATTTGCAACAACATGCATTTAGTGATGTAAAGGCCGCCAGCAGTGGTTTTGCCATGGGTCAAACTCCGCGCAATTCAATGGCAATTTCCAATTTGGTGATGAATGAATGGGTCCTATTCTGGGATCTGCGCGCTTCCAATCTACAGGAACAAGTTACCATGCCATTGGTCAATCACCTCGAAATGGGAAATTCTTCATTGGAAGAAGTTATCGAAAGAATAAACTCGCTGGATTATTATCCTGCATTGTTCGAATCCGCGTATGGAACTTCTGAAGCAAATGAGACTACCGTTGCCGATGCGCTTCGTGATTTTATTCGCGCTCTTCGGTCATACGAATCCGATTTTGACAACGCAAATCCGGAAATTGGCAATGGTTGGGGAAGCGAAAACGTACCTGATTTGGAGGATCCGGCTCAACGTGCAGGATTCGAATTGTTTGGCGACCTGGGATGCGCAAGTTGTCATTCCGGGAACAACATCGGGGGACACTCCTCAGCCAATATTGGTCTGGACGAGGTGTATGCCGACAGTGGAATGAATTCCTGGACAAATGATCCTGAAGATGTCGGTGTATTTAAAGTTCCATCTCTTCGCAACGTAGCGTTAACTGCTCCATATATGCACGATGGCCGCTTTAAAAATCTCGACGAAGTTTTGAGTCATTATAGCAACGGCATAAAATCGCATCCCAACCTCGATTGGAGACTGGTCGATTTATCTGGTTTTGACTTTGAATTAAGTGATCTCTTGTTGGCCGGAATGGATCCCATCAGTTATTTTGAGGAAAATGAAGAAAATGATCCTGTCATTGAGGCATTGCTGGCCAGTGAACGAATTCCCGTGAGAATGAATTTATCGGAACAGGACAAATCCAATTTGATAGCATTTCTGGAATCACTTACCGACAAAGAATACATTTCTGATCCCCGATACAGCGATCCTTTTGTGAGTGTTGAAATAAAATAGGAATTGACGATACATGAAAAAGGCCGAATGTGAATTCGGCCTTTTTAGTATCCAATCCTTGATTATTTCGTCATGCGATTTCTCAATTCAGCATCAATGGCATCGAGAAAATCTTCGGTGCTGAGGTAATGCGAATCATTCACTTTATCACCGTGAATGCACACCGCCAGATCTTTGGTCATCTTACCACTTTCCACGAGATCAACACATACTTTTTCGAGGGTATCCGAAAACTTAGCAAGCTCTGCATTGTCGTCCAGTTTGGCTCGGTGAGCAAGTCCGATGGTCCAGGCAAAAATGGATGCTATAGGATTGGTGGAAGTCTTTTTGCCCTGCTGATGTTGTCGGTAGTGACGAGTTACTGTGCCATGCGCTGCTTCTGCTTCAACTGTCTTGCCGTCTGGAGTGATCAAGGCAGATGTCATCAATCCCAATGAACCAAATCCTTGCGCCACGATATCGCTTTGCACATCGCCGTCGTAGTTTTTGCAAGCCCAAACAAATCCACCTTCACTCTTCAACGAAAATGCAACCATGTCGTCGATAAGGCGGTGTTCGTATGTGATGCCAAGTTTATCAAATTCTGTTTTGAATTCTTTTTGAAATACTTCTTCAAAAATGTCTTTGAAACGTCCATCGTAGGCTTTGAGAATGGTGTTTTTGGAAGAGAAGTACAGATTCCATTTTTTCATGATGGCCTGATTGAAGCAACTTCTGGCAAAACCATAGATGCTATCGTCGGTATTGTACATGCTCAAGGCAACACCATCACCTTCGAAATTGTATACTTCCCAGATTTTGGTTTCTCCGCCGCCTTCCGGGGTAAACGACATCGTGAGTTTGCCTTTTCCTTTGATGACGGTATCTGTAGCGCGGTATTGATCTCCAAAAGCATGGCGGCCGATGTTGATAGGCTTTGTCCAGCCAGGCACAAGGCGTGGAATATTGGTGCAAATAATTGGCTCCCGGAAAACAGTACCACCAATGATATTGCGGATAGTACCATTGGGTGACTTCCACATTTTCTTCAACTTAAATTCTTCTACACGTGCTTCATCCGGCGTAATGGTGGCACATTTCACGGCCACATTGTATTTCAGAGTCGCTTCAGCACTTTCAATTGTTACACGATCATCAGTTGCATCGCGGTTTTCCATTCCGAGATCGAAGTATTTGATATCGAGATCGAGGTATGGAAATATGAGTTTGTCTTTGATAAATTTCCAGATAATGCGGGTCATTTCGTCCCCGTCCATTTCAACAATGGGATTGGTTACTTTTATTTTATTCATGTGTGTAATTTCCTATTTTCAAAAAATGAGTTGCAAATCAAATTCAAATGAGACAAAACTCAAAGAATAGTTACTGCAATGTCGAAAACTCATAGGAGAAGCAATTATTAACGAGAAATTCTTTTTGTGCCAGTCAAAATAATGCTAGGTTTGCGGTGCAATTCTCACAGGGGTGTCCCGGATATACCGGGGCTGAGATTATACCCTTTGAACCTGGGCGGGTCATGCCGCCAAGGAAGTACAAAGTGGTAGCTTGACCAACAGTCGGCTACCCTGGCCGGCTGACATGTTTATTTTTTTAGATGTCAACTATATGAGAATAGTTCTTTCTGCCTGTTTGCTTGTTTTGGCATGCACTTCATTTTCACAAAATGGTTCAATTCGCGGATTCGTGCTGGATTCATTGAACGGCGAACCATTGGCCTTTGTCATTGTCGCTATTAAAAACACTACATTGGGTGCACAAACTGATTTTGATGGCCTATTTCTAATCAATAATGTACCTCCGGGACAACATGTTTTGACTGCCCAAATGTTAGGCTACAATTCTACCTTTGAGACCATTGATATTTTGCCAGGAAAAACCACCAACGTCAATTTTAAATTGAAGGAAGATGCTGCTGTGCTGATGCCAATGCCGACTCCTTACAAACCGGTTATAAAACTGGATTCAATCAATCCAAAAGATATTATTCTACCTTTTAAATTTACTTATCCATTCGATCAGCCTTTGCCGCCTGTCCTCATTGAATCCACGCGTGCATCCCGCCAAACACCCATATCATATACCGAACTTCTCGCAAAAGATATTGCACCATTGAATACCGGTCAAGACCTGCCCTATTTGCTGCGATTTACGCCATCGCTGGTAACAACAAGTGACGCAGGAAATGGAATTGGATACACAGGCCTTTGGATTCGGGGCAGTGATCCCTCGCGCATCAATGTCACCATCAACGGGATTCCATTGAATGATCCCGAGAGTCAGCAGGTATTTTGGGTAAATACTCCCGATTTTGGATCCAGTGTGAACAGCATCCAGATACAACGCGGTGTTGGAACAAGCGCCAATGGAGCAGCCTCTTTTGGAGGAAGCATCAAACTCGAAACGCGCGACGTTAGTATGAAACCTTTTGCAGAGAGTCAGAATTCTTATGGATCATTCAATAGCATTAAGAACAATCTTTCGATTGGAACCGGACTAATGGGAAAACACTTTGTGGTTGAAGCACGAGTGTCGCGAATTGCCAGTGATGGGTATATAGACAGAGCTTCCAGTGATCTGAAATCATTGTTTGTTGAAGGCAACTATATAAGCGAAAAAACAACAATCAAATTAAGTGCTTTCAGTGGTAAAGAAGTAACCTATCAGTCGTGGAATGGCACACCGTGGGAAGTTTTGAACGGCAACAATGATGACAAACTTGCCTTTGCGGAGCGCAATTTATTCACCGGAGCGCAAACAAATAATCTCGTAACATCCGGTCGTACATATAATTATTACACCTACAAAAATCAGGTAGATGATTATAGACAAGATCATTATCAGGCGCATATCAAACATTATTTTGGAAAAGGCTTGGCGTTGAATGCAAGTGGACATTATACCAAAGGTCAGGGATTTTTTGAAGAGTATAAAGAAGATCAGCTTCACATTGAATATGGCTTACCACAACCAACGCTTGATTCATTGTTCCTGCCTATTCCTACAGATTTGGTGCGAAGACGTTGGCTGAAGAATGATTTCATTGGTGGAGTATTCTCACTCATTTATACAAACAAAAAAATTGAATCTGTATTGGGCGGTGCTGCCAACGAATACAAAGGCCATCATTTTGGTCAATTGAACTGGATTGAAATACCAATGGGAGCAGACAAAGACCATGAATATTACCGGGGAAAAAGCCTTAAACACGACGCAAATGTGTATTGGAAAACCATCTATACCATCCATCAGAAATTAGACATCTATGCAGATCTTCAGTTAAGGCGTGTTGGTTACCAAACCAAAGGCATCGACAACGATTTGCGCAATTACAAAGTAGATACCACTCTTTTGTTCTTTAATCCGAAAGCAGGAATTACATATCGTCCGAAAAGCGGTCAACGTGTTTATTTGTCAGCAGCCATGGGTTCCAAAGAGCCAAACAGAAACGACTACGTTGATACAGCCGACCCGTCGAAAGTGAAACCAGAAAGTATGATTGACTTTGAAGGCGGGTATGAATTCGGCAGAAAGAATTGGCATGTTGGTGCAAATCTGTATTACATGGATTACAAAAATCAACTTGTATTGACAGGAGTTGTGAACGACGTGGGCGCTCCTTTGCGAATAAACGTTCCCAATAGTTTCCGCACCGGTATTGAATTAGAAGCCAGCGCTCAGATATGGCAGGACTTACGTATCTATGGCAATCTCACTTTGAGCCGGAACAAGATCCAATCATTCAATGAATCGTTGATTGACTATAGCAATGACGAAGAAATAATTTCTATTCGACATGAAGACACCAATATTTCATTTTCGCCGTCCATTATTTCAGCGGGTAGACTTACATACAACATTTACCTGCTCTCATCAGAATATTATCAGGGAAAGTTGAACTTTAAAACATCGGTTACATGGCAGAGTAAATATGTCGGCAAACAATACCTCGACAATACGCAAAGTGAATTGCGCTCTATTGACGCCTATACCACTTCCGATATCATTCTTTACCACGAACACAATTTTGCCAACTGGCAAGGAAACATTCAATTCACTATAAACAACGTATTCAATTCGTTGTATTCTTCCAATGGATATACATACGGTTACATTTACGAAACGCGGATCAGTGAACGCTTTTATTATCCGCAGGCCGGGAGGAATTTTATGATTTCGATTGGAGTGAAAGTGTGATGATAATGGGGTGATGGGATGATTAGTTAATGGGATAATTGGAGGGATTTGAATAGATGTGCTAATCCCACGCTGCGCTCTGGACAAGTTGTGCTAATGTGCTGAGGTCTTTATAGCTCCGATTGGTGAAGAAAACCGATGTGCTGATTCCACGGACAGCAGATCCACCACTTTAAGTAATTACAAACTGTATCCTCCTAAAAATTCCAATTGAAGAAAGGGAGCTTTCTTTTTTGATTCACATTCCAAAGCCCGATTTGAATTCCTCTGAAATTGGACGATTTATTGATCAAACCCAATTGTACACCTTTCATTTCAGTTCCACCATTGTGCAATCCTATTTGCAGGCCTTTTATCCTATGTGCATCATTTGCCAAACCAACCTGAAGCCCATTCATTACATAGGCCTCATTGCCCAAAGCTATCATCATTCCGTTGTGTTTTTGACTGAAATTCGCGATAAACGAAGCAGCAAGTCCATTGACCTGAAAATTTATCTGACCAATAGCGCCAACAGAAATTCCATTCGTTTTGCAGTGGCACGCAGTTCCTGAAGCGGATAAACTCAGGCCATTTATTCTCTCAGAAATCGGTTCGTTTACCATTTGTGCAAAACTGCTATCGTCATCAGCAATAGGACTATGTGGCATTAGCAGCAAGCCCAATCCCACTCCAATTAATTCAATCTTTATGCCATTGGTGTTGGTATACCTCGGGGTAGATCCACCCGTCCACAACCCTAAAGAAACGCCATGAATGTTGATGTTTTTCTGATGATAAGACCATATAGGAAAATAGTTTTTCCTCTTCACATCTTGACCATTCGAAATCGTGTGTGATAAAAATAAGGCCAGTGTGAAAATCAGAGTGGAGTATTTCATGCTTCATTTCAAAAGGAGTTCAACAACAAATCGTCAAATTTCATCCAAAGTACGACAAAAGTTCTGTATTCTCAATTGCAATCAGGCCATTCAGGAGAAAAGGTTTTACATATAGCTGCAAGGTTACTTCGGGTACTTTTCATTGCTGTTATCCATAACAATTAACTCGGTCGCATGGTATTCTTTGAGTAAGAGGTTTCGAATTTGTTCGATGAACACTTTCCGTGGCGGATTTTTTCTCCAGCCATTGTAGCCGAAATAGTCAAATTTCACAAGCGTGGTCGAATCCGTTGTGCTCATCGTATATTTCAATGTATGATAATCGGGACCGTAAAATTCAAGCGAATCGAAGTCCGGGCTTTTCTGAAGACCATAGAACGGATCTTTTTCAGTTGAGGCATTCGCATAAATCAATTCTCCAAGTTCCTGATTAGATACATGACGAGGAATGCGGTATTCTGCAACATATCTCGCCCGGTAGTTATAGTATAAAATTGTGCAGGACGAAAACATGCAAAAAAAAACAACCAAAAAGTTTATTGCGGTTTTCATGAGACAATGATAGAGAATTTCACTTTAAAAAAGAAGTGATTCTCTGCGTCCTCAATAAACAAAGCCAACATCATCCTACCTTCTTCGAACGAGCCTTTTCGTGTATGTTTTTTTGATTCTCCATGCCTGAACAGAAGCGAACGACGACGATGCCCTGCTTCTTGAGCGGTTTCAAAAACAATATCAAAAGTACCTTCAATACGACACAAAGAAGAAAGCTCAGTATAGGCCGAAATATTGACCCATACCGGGCGCTTTGCTCTTCAGATGTTATTCCTTCATAAACTTCTGTTGGAGCAATTCACCATTGCTCATTAATTGTATATAATAAATCCCAGTTGTAAGCGATGATACATCGAGTATTTGAAAATCACCCATGGTATTTTGATCCAATACCAGGCTGCCAGAAGAGTTCATAATTGTGATCCGGGCATTGTTCCAGCCCAAAGGTGTTGAGATATTTATACTTTCGCCTGCCGGATTTGGATAGACATAAAATGTTCCACTCTCCTTCTCATTCACTCCTACATAGTTGAAGTTAATACAGTCCAATTCGGTGCAGGGTCCAAGATATGCATACAAGCCATACAGACCAGATTGAGTTGGCGAATAGCTTGCGGAAGTGGCACCCTCAATAATTTCTTCAGTTGTGCAATTAAACCATTGGAATTCACTGGCGGCACTGTTGGCTGTGATCGTATTACCGCTAATTGTAAATGTTATTACTGGTGATGAAACAATTGTAAGATTGAGATAAACGATACTATCACATCCGAGAGCATTGGTTAAAGTAGCAATATAATTGCCTGATGCCGACAATTCTATTCCATCAAAAACATACAATGCGCAGGCTTCTACAGTGAGATTGCTACTTGTAGCTGTATTCAATACGAGATTCATTGTAACCAAACTGTCGCAGCCTGAAGCCGCCGTAAAAGTTTGTTGGTAGCTGCCCGGAAGGGTATATGCCTGGTCATTCCATTCATAATTGCCGCAGCCTACAGCGTCAAAACTAGTAGCCACCGGCTGGCATTCGTTGTACTTAGCAATGAAGGCGTCGGTACCTCCTCCAGAAGTAAGATTGAACACATCCGAATCTGGATCTAAATCCATCGTGTTTGAGAATATGCCCGTGGCGACATATCCAACGCCTTGAGATGGATATAAAATCGCACGTCCTTCGTCGGTGAAAGATCCGCCAAATACATTGGTGTGCTGGAAATTGCCATCGATATCTAATTTAGTTACAAAGACATCGGTACTATTATTCGATGTATAGTTTTCAACCCCATCAGAGTCTGGATTGAGATCCACAGTTCCTGTGAAAGAACCAATGACATAAACATTTCCCTCTTCATCGTGTGTAACATCGTTGCACGTGGAAGCATTTCCAGGCGCCATATTTTTTGCATAAACATAACCTCCCATTTCATCCAGCTTTAGCAGGTAACCGTTCTCGTAACCACTGGTGTTCACCAACTCATTTTCACCCAGGAGCTCCGGATTAAAATCGGTCGTACTTGCAAATCGCCCCGTTAAAAAAATATTGCCGTCATTGTCAATATCCAACGATGAACAATAGAGACTTGAGAATTGATCATTGATTGCGGAAACCCATTGGAATTCACCCGAAGCACCGAGCTTGCAAACGAATGAGAAATAATACCCATTGCCATTTATTTCATAGTCTGTAGCTGAAATATCAAAATCCAACAGGTAATAATAGTATCCTGAAAAAATAATATTCGATTCATTGTCGACCTCCATATCGCTAATTTGTGCGATAGAATTGTATGAACCTTCAAGCCCAAAAACATCTACAAAGGCTCCGCTCGGTGTGAGTTTCAGAAAGAAGTAACGGTAGTTTTCGTTGAGCTCATTGGTACCGAATCCGGGGTCAAAATCAATTTCATCAAACTGGGCAAGATTCATCTCGCCACAAACGGTTATGTTTCCATTTGAATCCGCATCTACTGCCTTTGCGGCCGCATAAGAAGATTGTAAGGGAGTCGAATAGGAGGCACTCCACAAATAGGTTCCGTTGGCATCTAACTTGATAACGAAAGCACAAGTTGTGAAATTAGCCTGGGCATTTATAGTAGCAGTATTTGGACCCGGATCGGCGTCAAAAGATGGACTGTTAAATGAACCCACCACGATTACATTTCCAAAATTATCCGTTGCAATATCCCACACTTCATCATCCGAAACACCTCCAAAACTCACCGCCCATAGGTAGTTCCCATTGTTATCGAGTTTGCCCACATAACCATCCTTGAGTCCATTTGAGGTGAGGTTGGTGCTCCCTGTTCCGGGATCAAAATCCGCAAAACCAGAAAAGTGGCCGCTTGTTATAATGTTGCCAAACGGATCTGTGCATATGGTGCGGCTGAGGTGTGAATCCGGACCGCCATATTGTTTTCCCCAAATAAAATTGGCTTGCTGGGCATTGGCACAAATGGAAACAAAAAAAACAAAAGACATAAGGAGTAAGGTCTTCATTTTGCGTGGTTTTATAATTCGAAATGTTTGTTTGATGTAATACACGACAAAGGACAGCATTTGCCTTCACTCATACATTCACATAAAAGTAGGTTTTTTGGATGCCGCTTTTCTTAGCGTTGAAACAGCTTGTTTATAGCGTCGGTGCGTGAGTGGACATGCAACTTCGAATAAATATTTCGGATATAGCTGCGCACGGTTTCAACTCCTAAAAACAATTGATCACTGATTTCCTTATATCTGTAGCCGGCTGCAAGAAGATCGAGAATTTGACGCTCTCTGGTATTGAGCTGCTCCAGCAAATCCATGTTGGTCTTCTTTTTGGGCATAGAGTTAACCAGCATTCGGGCAATCTGCGGTGACATGGGGGAACCACCCGCATGCAAATCTTTTATGGCCCTGATTATTTCTTCCTCCTGTCCACTTTTGAGAATATACCCTGTGGCACCTGCGCAAAGCGCGTTGAATAAATTTTCGCTATCCTCAAAAACTGTACATACCAGATATTGCACTTCAGGTCGTTTTTCCTTCAGTGAACCAATACATTGTATCCCAGTCATGCCTGGTAGGTTAATGTCCATGATTACCACATCGAGAAAATGATGTGATGTAAAGGCCCTCGAAAATGACTCTGCATCCGGATAGGCACCTTTAAAATTAAATTCCGCACATGACTCAATAACTGCGCTCAATGCTTCACGAAGCTCGTTATCATCTTCAACTATAACAATGTTTATGGCCAATTTTGTGCTTTTACTCCGCGAATTTATAAGTTTTCCTTTTTGAGTTCCTCACCCTAAAGTAGGTTTTTATCGGATATGCCTGTTTTCCTTTTTTCTACATACGAGATCATAGCCGTATATCAAGGTGAACGCTGGTACCTTGTTGCTGGTTTGTTGTAATTTCAAGTTTTGAGCCAATATCTTCTGCCCGCTTTCGCATATTGCGCAATCCATTTCCCACTGTTTCATTCTCGTTCAGCACAAATCCTTTACCGTTGTCTGTTAAAGTAGTACTCAAAACACCTTTGCTATAAACTAAATTGACATCAATCTTACTTGCTGCGCTATGCTTCATGGCATTGTTCAAAGACTCTTTAATAATGAGCAGCAAATTTCTTTTTACTTCCGGATGCACATTCACGGATTGGATCTCCGGATTAATTTCGGGTAATTGAATGGTAAATAAAATGCCCGATGATTCCGCCATTTCATTTACATATCGGCGAAGATAACTCAACAGATCCATCAGGGTATCGTTGTTGGGATTGATAGTCCATACAATCTCACCCAGATTTTGAACAAGCTGCCTGGATGCAGAATTTATTCTTCGGATTTGATCGTTTACAGGTTCCTGATTGCCCAGGGATTTCTCCGCTTGTTTGCTGAGCAGTGATATTTTAGTAAGACCGGCACCAATTTCATCGTGGATATCTCTTGATATTCTCGTTCTTATGTTTTGAATGCTTTTCTGCTTTTCCAATTCAAGATTGGCTTGTCGCAATTTGTTCTGGAAATGTGTTCGAATGACCACAATTATTAGGGCAACGGCCAATGCCATAATAAGCCCTCTAAACCACCAGGTTTGGTAATAGTGTGGCTTTAATACTATTTCAATTCTTGTGAAATTATCTGGCCAGGGAGTTCCCGAATATTTGCTATTGAGAAATAAAGTATACTTTCCATGGGGAAGATTGGTATAACCTCCATTGTGATTGCGGCCTATAAAATGCCAGTCTTCATCGAATCCCTGCAGTTTGTAGGCAAACTCCAATTTTTCCGAGCCACTGTGGCAAAGAGCGCTGAATGAAAACGAAATATCATTTTGGTTGGGTTGCAATAGGATCGAACTAATTTTATACAGCTCGGATTCCGGAAAAAGAGGAAGATCGTCAGAAAAAAATTCACTCAGAACAGTCCGGTAGTACTTGGCAGGCTGCATCAGATCTTTCTTGCTAAAAACTCCCACGCCATTCGTTGTGAGATAAAAGAATTGGTCATCCGGACCCTGGGTAAGCGTGAAGTCTGAGGTGTATGGGTAAAGTCCATCCTTTTCATTGTAGAGCTGTGCCGTTTTGGTTTTAATGTCAAAACAGATGAGGCCAGACGCGCCATTGATCCAGAGACAATCATCGTCATCGATGTAGACTCCATCAATGTCTGTATCAGGCAAATTATCGCGATAGATATTTACTATCCGCAATGAATCGGAAACTGTGCATTCCACGAGGCCATAGGAAGGGGTTGTAAGCCAGAAATGTCCATCCGAATCACAAACTGCATGAAGGGCACGCTTGAGAATGTCGTTTGTGAACGGTAAAAATACGGTCCTTTCATCTTCAGCACTGATGCGCATGAAACCCACAGTCGGTGCAAAGCCAAAGATGTCAGTCCCACTGATCAATACATCGTGTGTAACCAAATTAACTTCACCGGATATCCGTTCCTCATGAGAACCAAAAATTTTCGCACTGTTTTCGAAAGGTTTCCAAAGAACAATGCCTCCCTTGCGATTCGACATCCAAACGTTGCCTGCCTTGTCTTGAACAGCGCTTCTGATGTCTAACATATTTTCGTCAACACCTAATAAATTAGTAAGTTTAATTTGATCAAATTTGCGAGTGTCCGTGTTAAAAATGAAGGGATTTTTCCGAATCATTCCAATCAGGATATGCCCATCCTTTAAATTATATAAGCCTCCCGTTTCCCTCATTGTTTCATCGGCTTCGGGAATGGGATATTGATTGCTTTGTCCCGTCAAAGGATTTATCATCCAAAGAGATCGGTTGTAATAAAGTGATGTTCCCACAATCGACTTCGTGTGAATATTCCATTGCAAATTATATATACCAGGGCTCTTATCTGCAGGCAACGCCTTAAATCTTTGCTGCAAAGGATCAATAATTTCTATTCCATGGTTACCGGCGAACCAAAGGAGACCTTCATTATCTATGTAGATATTTTGAAGTTCACCGCCCCATAAGCTATTGGGATTATCCGTTTCGTGTTGGATTAACTGAAATGAATGACTCCCCAAGTCAAAAGACATCAATCCTTTCTCTGTACAAAGCCACAAAGAGTGTGCGTCGCGTTGAGCGATGGCAAACACAATGTTAGAAATATTGAATGGTAAATTTTCTGAGTATTTGAACACTTCCGTTTTTCCATTGCCAGAGTTGTAACTGTGTAAGCCTTCGCCCCATGTTCCGTACCAAACCATATTCGAGTCGCCAACGAATAAGCTGATAGATCCACTAGAAGTGCGGTTTCCTCCTGTATCTCCGTTCGATTGAATCTGGCTGAATTTTTTCTGCCGGGGATCGAATTGAAGCAAACCCATATTGGAGGAAGCCCAATAATTGCCTTGCTTATCCTGTGCCATGTCAGAGATAGTATTTATTCCAGCATTTTGAACTTCGTTATCAGGTAAAAAATATTCGAAGTCATCTGATTCAGGTTTATAGAGTACCAGACCACTTTTTATTGTGCACAACCAAAGTCTTTGATCCCGGTCCAAAAAGAATCGCTTGACATAAAACCCATTGTACGAAGTTGGATTTTTCAGTTTGATGGAATAGTTATAAAATCGATGCTCATCCATACTGTAGCGTGACAAAAAATTAGCACCCGATATCCAGATATTACGCTTGCCATCTTCGCACAAAGCCATCACGTCATTGCCATAAATACTTGTGCTATCACCAGGGTTGTTTTTGAAGACAATAGAGTGATGTCCATCATAACGATTAAGTCCATTTTGAGTTGTTACCCATATAAAACCATCGCTATCCTTTATTACAGATCTGCAAACATCCTGACTAAGGCCCTGAGCGCGCATAATTCGCTTCACGAAAGGCTTATCTGACTGCGCTGTACCATCAAAACACAACGATAAAAAAACCAGTATAAGGCTTAGAAAATGCCAGCTGTTTGTTGTTGTGTTGATAATAGAACGCAATCCGAATTGATTTTTTTGATTACAGGCAAGAAATAGTACTCAAATATACATGAGATAAATCCTGATTGCTCAAAATATGCACCATTCGGTGTCAAAGCGATTCACTCTATCACTTGGTTGTTGTGATTCGCCATTATGACGTTGACAGTGTAGAAATCATTGAGAAAGGTGCTGCGAACATTCCCCATAAGTGGTTTACACGAGGGAATTGTGTGCAACGTTGCATGAGGCTAATGCCGTGAGAATTGCAGATTAAGGAAGTATTCAAAATGAAAAAGTTTGGGATTGCATGGGTCAAATATTCCCGAAGATCACGACTTTTTTATTTCAATGTATTCTCAATACTTTCGTATTGTTCTTTGTATTCATCACCCTTCGTTTTATTAT
>JBJXFC010000014.1:0-3009 GCA_046153915.1 Flavobacteriales bacterium | reverse complement strand
AAAACGAAGGATAGAAGTTAAGTAGTTGAAATACAACGGCTAAAGAATTAACCCCCCGAACGCCAAAATGAAATAATAACCTCAAAGCGAATCAATAAGGCGCTGTACTCCGGGGGGTTAAAGTGGTGTGTGTACCGTAAGATGTTGTAGTGTTGCCCGAGGCCCGACAAATGACGCTTGCCCACAGCCCTGTTTTCATAAGGTGAATACCGTATTTCATTTTTTTGCGTTCATTCGGGCTAGTTTGCCTCGCTTTTAATTCGAATATGAGAGTTCATTTAGTTGCCCTATTGCTCATTCTTACAGCGGTGCTTCGGTTTGAGGAGGCGCTTGCACAACAAACCACCATTTCTGGCTACATGAAGGATGGTAAAACGGGAGAACCACTCATTTTTGCTTCCATCATGGTTCCGGGAACTGCTATGGGTGCCGTTTCCAATGAGTACGGATTTTATTCACTCACCGTAGATCACAGCAAGGTGTCTGGTGATCTTATCACTGTTGAAGTACACTACATGGGCTATCCCACCATGACGTATTCAGTCCCCAAACAACCTGAATATTCTTTGGAGATTAAGCTGGAAGAGGAACTTGTAGAGACCGCAACGGTAGAGATAATCGGAAAAAGTTCGGGCAAGGAAAAAGTGGCTAGTTCGCAAATGAGCACCATGCGCATTCCCATGAAAGACATCAACCGCATTCCTTGTTTGGGTGGAGAAACAGATATTATCAAGATCGTACAATTGATGCCGGGTGTGCAACGCGGTGGCGAAGGAGGAACCGGAATGTTTGTGCGCGGTGGCACGGCCGATCAGAATCTTGTTTTGCTCGATGAAGCAACGGTCTATAACATCGGCCATCTCTTTGGTTTTTTCAGTGTATTCAACAGCGATGCCTTGCATGATATGACGATGATCAAAGGCGCGTTTCCTGGCCAATATGGCGGCCGACTTTCTTCCATTCTTGATATTCGTATGAAGGAAGGAAACGTCAACAAATTTCACGGTGCAGGCGGTATCGGATTATTGTCTTCACGCATTACCCTTGAAGGCCCCATCGAAAAGGATACATCGTCGTTTATGATTTCGGCCCGCAGAACCTATATCGACAAAATGTTTAAGGCCATCGGAAGTTTTCTTCCTTATTATTTCTATGACCTCAACCTGAAGGCCAACCGCTGGATGGGCCCGCGTGATCGGTTGTTTTTCTCGTCTTACTTTGGGAATGACGTACTTCGGTTTGATGACAGCGATGTGGAGAATTCCGAATCAGATACCACAGAACAAAGTCCTTTTGGATTTGGATTTCGACTTGGAAATTTTACAAATACCTTGCGCTGGAATCACTTGTATAGCGATAAAGTTTTCTCCAATATATCGCTTATTCACACCAAATTTGACTACGATATTTTTGGAAAATTTGATCAGAACAACATCCTTATTAAAAGTGATGTGCGCGATATTGGTGTAAAAGGAGATGTCGATTATTTCCGATCAAACGATCAGCATTTTAAACTGGGCGGACAAATTACACAGCATATTTTTAAGCCCAATGTTGTGAGCACAGCAGGCGAAATCAGTGAATTTCTCTCCAGCAAAGAAGGAGGCAAATTGAATAGTACGGAGTGGGCGCTCTATGGTGCAAGCGAACGTGATTTTAAAGAAGGTGTTTGGAAATTGCAAACAGGTTTGCGTCTGAGCGGAAGTATTGTGAAAGATAAAATGTATGCCGGAATAGAACCGCGTATTGCATTGCGGTATATGCTCAACGAATTTTCATCGCTCAAATTTGGTTACAGCCGCATGAAACAATACATGCATCTGGTGAGCAGTTCGTCGGTTGCTTTGCCCACGGACTTGTGGTATCCCGTAACTGCGGGTATCAAGCCACAACGCAGCGATCAATTGGTGCTTGCCTGGAATCACTTCATCGAAAAGTGGAATATCAATCTGGAAGCAGAGACTTATTATAAATGGATGAAGAATCTCATCGAATACCGTGAAGGCGCCAATCTTATTCTCAACGACAATTTTGAAAACGAACTTTTACAAGGGAAAGGCGATTCATGGGGTTTCGAGTTTTTGGTTCAAAAGCAAGAGGGAAGAATCAATGGATGGATAAGTTATACCTTGAGTTGGGCAACACGTCAGTTTGACGAACTCAATGGTGGAAATGAATTCTGGGCGAAGTATGATCGCAGACACAATATTTCGATTGTATTGAATTATCAATTGAGCAAGCGATGGGATTTCAGTGCAGTTTGGGTTTACAATACCGGATCGCGATTTACTGCACAGGTAGGCCAATACCTGGTGCCCAATGCAACATACACCGGGGTCGATGTTATTCCGATATATACAGAAAGAAACGCTGTATCGATGTCGCCTTCTCACAGACTCGATGTAAACTTTGTTTTGAAGCCACGTCCCGAAAAGAAAAAGAAGTTTAAGAGCGAATGGCATTTTGGATGCTACAATCTCTACAATCGCGCGTCTCCTTATCGGATCAATGTTGTGGCCAATACCGATGGTTCTGTAGGATATCATTACGAACAACCCGGACTCTTTGGATTTATTCCTTCGGTCGCTTATAATTTCTCTTTCTGACATGAAGAATAAATCAATTCACATCTTCGGATTCTCTGCAGTGCTGTTCTGCATATTTATACAATCATGCTCGCCCAAGCCTATTCCCATTTACCTGGATGAGGTAGAAAGTCTTCCGGTAATTTGGTCGCAGGCCATACCCAACAGCACAACGCTTATTTATTTTTCCCGTTCTTTTTCTTCACTGGAGTTTCAGGAGAATGACTCCACAAGCGCCGACAGTCTTATCTCACAATTTTTGGTTGCAGATGGATTGGTTACCATAACTCATGGCGGTGAAACGGATACGTTGATTCGGGTGAGTGATGGTTTTTTTGTAGGCTTTGGCACGGAATTAATACCAGGTGATGATTATACGTTGAGCGCTGTGGATTATCTCACCGGCAAATCCATTACCGCTACA
>JBJXFC010000013.1:0-7555 GCA_046153915.1 Flavobacteriales bacterium | reverse complement strand
CAATCGCTCGGTGGCGAGCATTTGCAGGTTGTTGTCAATCGTTGTTTGATAGCGTTTTCCATTGCCTTCTTTTTTGCAAATGGTATTAAGCAGATGCTGCGCAGTTTGTGGAAGTGGATAAGGTCTTTGTGGAAGTGGTTCAAGTAAACTGAGGTCGTAGGTTGTGGTGTCAATGGTTTTATTTTCCAGCAACATTTTTAAAACCCGATTCCGCTTATTCATCAGAAGTTGTTGATTTTTTCCAGGAAAAATGAGCGATGGAGCATTGGGCAATACAGCCAGCGTAGCACTTTCAGCCCACGAAAGTTGTTCGGGTTTTCTGCCGAAATAGCGCCATGCTGCGGCATCTAAACCCACAACGTTGCCTCCATAGGGTGCATTCGACGCATACAATGCGAGAATTTCATTTTTGCTATACCTCCACTCAAGTCGCATGGCACGCATCATTTCCTGCACTTTTTCGGATAGAGATCGCGGTGGATTGTTTCTGCTCAGTCTCACTACCTGCATCGTAATTGTGCTTGCACCACTTACCACTCTTTGACTGGTCGCATTCTGCCACAAAGCGCGCATTACAGAGGGAAGATATACGCCATTGTGATCATAAAAATTTTGATCTTCAAACAGCAGCAGGCAAGTTTCAAATTTTTCGGGGAGGGAATCTCGTTGCGGAAAGCGCCATTGTCCATCGTCAGCGATTTGCGCACTGAGCAGACTGCCATCACTGGCGTATAAAACAGTGCTGCACGGTTTTTTGAAGAAGGATGAAGGCAGTGAAAACCAAAACAATCCGAACAGGAGAAACGAAGTACTCCAGGTCAATTTCCGGAATGAAAAGAAACGTTTCATTTTTGAGTTGGCGTCGTTACCGGATTTTTGCGGTAGTAGATATCCAGGGCAACCAGGATTGCAATGAATCCCCAAAAGGGAATAGAAGCCTTATCCGTGTCGAGGTAGTTGTTGAGGACACCATGTATAAAATAGGTCATCAAACCGAGGTAGGAGGAGGCTATCAGAATTTTGATATCCCTTTCATGATGTCTGTAAAACAACTTGAAAGCAAGTGAGCTTGTCATAAACAAAAGCGCTATTACAAGAGCCAGTCCCGCAATTCCTTGTTCGCAAAGTGGCCCCAGGTATTCGCTGTGGGCATTGCCTCCATCTCCTTGATTGGTGCTAATGATGGTCCTGTCTTTGCTTCTCTGAAATGGGGCATACACAAATTGATATGTGCCCGGTCCCCAACCTACCAGAGGTCGTTCTTTGAACATTTCCCAGGCACAATTCCAACGGTTAAGTCTTTCCAAATTGCTTGCGTCGCTGCTTACGTTAGAAATAGACCCAACGTGCTCACCTAGTTTGTCGCTGCTTTCCTGTTTATTGTGTTCCAGCGAAACCTGGATATCGTCCCAACTAAGATAGATCACACCACCAAACAGAAACAATGACATAACCAGTGTACGCATTTTTATTCTGAGCAACATCACTACCAGAATAGCGATGGCACCAAATACCGAGATCCAAGCCGCGCGTGTATATGAAAGTATCAGGCCTGTCGTAAGAATAACAAAAGCAAACGAAAGTGAAACCCGCAACAAGAGGTTCAGGTGTTTCTTCAGAAGCAGTCCAACGATGATGGGGAAATACATGGCCAACACCGCGCCATAACTGGTATGGTCTTTAAACAAGGGCTCCATAACCCAGTGGGAAGAGTCTTTGTCAAATCCATTTTGTGCATGCCTTATTATCGTGTAAATGATTACTGCGCAAAGTGGAAAAATGTAAAGCAACAAATACCATTGAATTTTTTTGGTATCACGAAAGATATGAGTGGCAACAAAAAACATTGCGGCTATAAACCACATGCGTGTAAAAACATATTTGATACTTACAAGAGGGTATTCACTGGTAATGCAGGTGAGTAACATCCAGACCAGGTAGATGGATATGCAAATGGAAATAGGGTGCAGGAATATGCGTTTATCTACACTTTTACCGGAAAGTGTCTTAAAAATGAAGAGCACAAGAATGCCTGCCAGTAAGGGTTCGGTAGGAAGGTACATGCCAATACCACCAATCTCTATCTCTTCCAGATTGATGGAAAAAGGCGTACACATAACTACAAAAAACAGGAGATATTCCAGTTTAAAAAATGCGAGCCACAAGACAACCAACACCAATGGCAGAAGAAGTATGTATGGAAAATCAAGATACAGACAAACAGCAGCCAGTGCGATATACGCTCCGGAAAGCAGATACAACCATTGTCTTGTAATCAGGCTTGTCATGCAGAATCAGATGCGGCCTTCGTTGCGAAGTCTTCTGAAATTGTCCCAGATCAATAGAAAAATAACTGTAAAAACAAATACACTGGCTGTTGTCATAGCAACTATCAACCAGCGAATGGGATACGATTTTTTATCGGCGGCGCTCGCCTGATCCACTATGCGCATACTTGGAATATTGCTCTCCACGTCGATCTTCATCAGGTCATACCGCTTTTTGAGTACACCGAGTTTTTCGTACGATTCTTCGAGCCGCATATACAGTTTATTGTAAGCCGTTCCGTATTTGGAAAGAAAATCCATTTGGTCTTTGATCAGTTGAGCGCGGTCAGGATGGCCAGTTGCAAGCGCTGTTCCGTATTGTTCGGTGAGTGCTGCCACCTGATCGATGTAGCTATAAACACCCATTTCCTGCAATACATTCATGGAGTCTTCCATCACCTGTACTTCGGTTTGCAGATTGTTCAATGAGTTTTGTGCGTACAAAAAGGCCTGCATAGCGCGCTCACTTCGCATGCGATTCGAAAGACTGTCGGCAAATTGAGCAATATCGTTTGCCATGTTTGCAGCGCGTTTCGGATCACCATCCAGAACAGCTACCTCAACCGATCCAAATTTGGTAAGTTTAGCCGATACGTTGTCAGAATATTCGCGTGCAATAAGCGTATTGGCTCCGCGGTCTTCACGTTTGATTTCGTAGACATCCCAAAGGTTGTATTTTTCTACAATGCGATTGCGCACCTGGTCGGAGTTGATCATCTGCAACAAACGTTCTGCGTCCTCTTCTTCACCATAAGCGAGAATGTCTTCCGTCTTTACAAGCTCAAGAAGTTGAGCCCCAAAACTGTGTTGTTGCTCGGCATACATGGTAACCATGCTCTTGTATTTCTCTTTCATCAAAAGAGAAACCGCGGCAGAAACAACGGCAGCGGCAGCGCAAACGATGACAATGGGTTTGCGCCATTTATAAAGCAATACAAGAAGGTTGGTAGATTCGAGGTTGGATACGTTGGTGTCAACGTTGGGGCTTGACATAATCGGAAAATTCGGTAGTTGGTTAAAGCTGTAAAAGTAACTCTCCCAAAGGCATTATTCCTGATTTCGGATCAGCTTTACGAAACGACTGATGTTCAGCATTCCGGTAAGCAGCGCGAGAAACAGACAAGCTATGAGAAAATATCCCAGAGAATACGCTTTTGACCATGGAATTATTGCGTCAGTAGACAAATAAAGTCCAATGGAGCCGCAGCATGCAGCGAAAACTATTGTCTTCATCAAAAGACGCCCGATTCCGTGTATCTTAAATTTACGGATCACGAGTATAATTTGGGATAGCAAAACAAACAACTGGGTAATGACACTTGCCTGCGATGCTCCAATGGCCCCATCCAGCGGTATAAGCCAGAAATTGAGTGCAATATTGAGCGTTACGGCAGACAATGCGATGTAAATCAGGGGTTTTAACTCCCCACTTGCCGTTATAAGCGTTCCGAAAATATATTGCAGTGAAAAGAATAAAGCACTCCACATCAACCAGGTAAAGGCAGTTTCAGCCCTGGGAATGTGCAGATCATAAACGATAGAAAACAAATAGTCTGGGAAGAAAAGCCCACAATAAGATGCCATGAGGGTGCCACAAAACAAGACCTGAAAACCAAGTATCAGAACGGGAGAAACGTCGATTTTCTGCTTCAGCATGCGCGAATACATAGGAAGCAGCAGAACAGCAAATAGGTAGGCTATCATATTAACCGCTTCGAAAAAACGAAATCCCATGGCATAAATTCCCGCTTCTTCAGAGCTTTTGAGACGTTCAACCATCACGCCATCCACGCGATAAGCTACCATGCTTACCAGCAGCAAAAATGCAAATGGGGCGCTTTCTTTAATAACGTGAATGCTAAAAGGTATATCCAGTTTGATTTTGAATGATGCAGATCGTTTTACAACCATCCACAACGCAAAAAGGCAAGTAAGACCATAGGTGAAACATTGTCCCCACGCGAGCCAGATCATTTTGAAGGGAGTCGCATCCGGACCTCTTCCCCAAAGCAGCCACGACAACAATCCGATAAGCAGAATGCGATCCAATACGCTGATAAAACTATCATGGCGAAAAAGGTGAAGACCGGAAAGATTGGAACGTAGGAAAAGAATCATATTGGAAAATACCTGGCTTAAGGCCAGAATCCCGAGCATCGCCAATTGTTCGCCGTTGTAGTTTATGAAAAGAGCAGCGACACCAATTACAAGCAGGTAAAGACAAGATAAAACAAGGCGAAGTGTAAAGATGGGAGGAAAATGTTTGCCCAACAAATGGCTGTTTTGAGCGATATGCCTCGTATTCCAGTTGGTCGTGCCAAGATCTGGAATGATATTGAGCAGAAAGGAAAAATTGATAAGTGCGAAGAAAAATCCAAAATCTTCGGGGCCTACGCGGTTTTGAATTTCGGCCTCCACTCCCAATATGTAGAACGGTTTTACCAGCAGGTTGAGAACCAGCAGCAATACCAGATTGGTGATGAAGGTTTTTTTCATGAAAACTTCCCGTGAAGAGATTTTTAATCCGCGTGCAAATGTGATTGGGAAATTGATTTGATTTGCAAAACATCTAATGAATCATCTCAAACCCATAGGAATTTTTGACTCCGGCATAGGCGGACTCACCGTGGCACGGGCCATCAAAGGCCTGCTGCCGCTGGAGAAGCTCGTTTATTTCGGCGATACAGCACACATGCCTTATGGCGATAAATCAAAGGAGTTGATTCAGTCGTATGCACTTCGTATCACCGATTTTCTGCTGAACGAAAAGAACTGCAAAGCCATTGTGATCGCTTGCAATACCGCCAGTGCTGCGGCCTACGAAGCATTGCGCGATATGTACAAAGGCAGTGTTCCCGTTATCAATGTGATAGATCCGATGATCGAAGAGGTAATTGCAGATGAAAACCTGAGCAAAGTCGGAATCATAGCTACCAAAACGACCATTGCGAGTGGCACATACCAGGAGAAACTCACAAGGCGCAAGCCGTCATTGCCATTTTCGGCCATGGCGACTCCGCTTCTGGCCAGCATGATCGAAGAGGGATTTTACAACGACAACATCAGCCATGCGGTGTTAAAGGAATACCTTGGAGATCCGCAGCTCGAAGGAATCAATGGATTGGTATTGGCATGCACACATTATCCCCTTATTAAAAAAGAGATTGACGCCTATTACAATGGCAAGGTGCGCATTTTTGATTCGGCTGAAGTTGTTGCAGCTAAATTGAAATTTATTCTGGAGAAGGAGGGATTGCTGGCTACAGAGCGAGGTGGAGATGATCATTTTTTTGTGTCGGATTACACGGCTTCATTCGAACAGAGCACGCGCATCTTTTTTGAAGAGAAAATCAAACTCGAGAAAAGTGCTTTATGGGATGGTGCGGCTTGATAGTGAAATGAAAATGATCTCCATCCCATACCGGTTGATTTGCAGTCAATACCTATGTGCAGTAGTGCTTACGGTTCTGTTCTCGAAGAACATGCATGCACAAACATCACGCGACGCCGCACTCCGAAATGAAATAGTGAGCAAAGACAGTTTGTTGTTTCAGGTGGGATTTAATACCTGCGACATCAGTCAGTTTGAAAAACTACTCAGCACAGATTTTGAATTTTATCACGACAAGGATAGTATTTCTGATAAGAAAATTTTTTTGCATGATTTGCGCAAAGGCTTATGCAGTTCACCAGATACCTATCAATCGCGCAGAGCGTTGATTTCCTGCGAAGTTTATCCTTTGTACAAGAAAAACAAATTGTATGGAGCTGTTCAAAATGGTGTACATCAGTTTTATGAAACAGCAAAGGCAGAACCCGAGCGCATGGCGAATTCCGCGAAGTTCACGCATCTCTGGGTTTTAGTGGATGGAAAATGGCAATTGGCGAGAGCGCTCAGCTACGACCATCAGCAGGTGGATGCCGGCGCGGGAGACCAGATGTCGCGTGAAGAATTGAATGAGCGGATTCGAAACAGCGGTGTGCATACCGTTGGAATTGGTGTGATAAGGAATGGAAAATTAATACAAACAGAAATAATTCAATCAGACAGCATCCAGAACAAGGCATCGATTAACACCATCTTCAATGTGGCCTCTCTCACCAAACCGGTTGTTGCAGCCATGGTGTTGAGCCTGGTTGAACAGGGGAGCTGGGATCTTGATGAGCCGTTGTATCATTATTGGACCGATTCGGATGTACAGGATGATCCCAATGCCAAATTGCTAACCGCCCGCCATGTGCTTAGTCACCAATCGGGATTTTCAAATTGGCGAGGTAACAACCCGGATAAAAAGCTGCATTTTGAATTTAAACCGGGAACGAAGTATCAGTATTCTGGAGAAGGCTTTGAATACCTGCGCAGGGCCCTGGAATCCAAATTCAAACCGCCGATGGATGTGATGGCCGAGCACATTTTATTTGATTCCCTCGGAATGCGAAATACACGGTTTAGATGGAGCGATATGTTGGATACAACAAAATGTGCTATCGGACATTCTTCAGAGGGCAGGCCTTATCCCTGGCCAAAACGAAATCGGGCCAACGCAGCCGACGATCTTCTCACCACCATTTCAGACTATGGCATATTTCTGGAAGCTTTGATGAACAATGAGATTCTGAGCGATTCCATGTTCAATGAAATGATTGCTCCACAAGTGAAAACAAAAGAGAACAAATATTTCGGCCTGGGTTTTGAGCGGTATGATTTAGGCAATGGTGAATATGCCTTGTCCCATGGCGGATCCGATGAAGGCGTTCAATGCATTGTATTTCTTTTACCACAAACCAAAGATGGACTTTTGATTTTCACCAATCAGGACAATGGCTACATAGTCTTCGAAAAAATCATAACGCATTATCTTGGTGAGAAGGGAAGGAAGATTGTGGAGATTTAGATGAGGTAGTTACTAATTTTCCCTTCTCAGAAGGTTGCGGTAATGTTTGACCGAATGGTTAAATGAACTGAGAGTATTTGGAACTCTTCTCAAAGATTCTCGACCATTAATTTTATCTTTTCATAAGTATGCTAAATCTTTCTTCGCGGGTTTCGTAGAATAGATTCGCGTAGATCGCTTCTTGTTTATTTTTACTCAGAAGTATGGAATGAAACTCACTTTTGAGGAATTGTCTTACATCTTCAGGTGCATCCGCTAGTTGCTCTTCGATATCTACGCGATTATCGAGGATATAAACAACGTCTTCAAAATCATGACTGAATCTGGGCTCGC
>JBJXFC010000401.1:0-21306 GCA_046153915.1 Flavobacteriales bacterium | reverse complement strand
CGATCAATTCTTGTCCAAATGGATATCCACTAATTTTTGGTTTTGTAAATCACATGGATACCACAATTTCTAAGGTTGATTTAGAATCAAAGTGTTATAGAATAAATGCGGATACAACAAGTATTGTGTATCGCCAGTACGAATCTTTAGAGTTTGATCCAGATGAGCAGTTTCCATTAACAGATTCGTTGATTCATTTGCAATTTCCATGCGCCACTTTAGGCTCATGGAAATGGATGTGGGTGAAAATAATACAAAAAAATCCTGATGGTTCACATATTAGAATTTCAGAGTGGGAATTGGATACCACTGAATGGGTTTTTATGTATTAACCTGAAGATTTCACCGAGATCTTTAAATGGCCAGAGGATACTTTAAGATACAAAAAAACTTTTGATTATTGGTTTCAATAGTAGAACAAAACAGAGGCTTCGGCCTCTGTTTTTGTTTTAGGCCCAACGCTAATTTCGCCTCGCAAAGGCAGATCGTTCGAGCCGATTGGCTGCATTCAGATGGGAATTGAATGAGATAAGTCTAAAAGGCTAAAAATTATTTTGTTGTAAGTTTGTAAAAGAATGAGGAGTATGCAATTTGCAGCAATACTGTCACTTTTACTTGCCCTATCGTGCAGGCACGATCCGGAGATAGTTATAGACCCCTGTCCGGGAGGATATCCACTCATTTTCGGCTTTGTAAATCAAGGTGATACTACCGTCACGTTGATAGACTTAGAGTCAAAGTGTTATAGGGCTAATGTGGATTCGAGCAATATTTTTTATAGGCAATATGAATCTTTAGAATTCGATCCTGATGATCGGTTTCCTTTGCAAGATTCAATTATCCACAAACAATTTCCGTGTGCTACGCCCAGTTCTTTTAAGTGGATGTGGGTGAAGATAGTCCAAAGAGAACAGGATGGCTCAACAATACGTATAACGAATTGGGAACTTGATACTGCCAATTGGGTGTACATGTATGAACCGGAAGACTTCACTGAGATATTTCATTGGCCAGAGGATACTTTGAGGTACATAAAAACCTACGATTGGCGCCCGGAATAGCATTTTATAAAGGAGGATTTTGGTCCTCCTTTTTTTATATGATCATGCGGTGTCTTTTATCCATTATCAATAAATTTGCCTATATCGGAAAGAAGGGTTTCCATAGTTCTCTATTCCTGGTTCTGCTTGCGATATTGAAAAATTTAGATCTACACTTCAAAAAGATGAAAATAATTATCAAAGCGCTTTTATCAATACTTCTGATAGTATCAATAACGTCTTGCAAAAAAGATAAACAGAAGTTTAACGTAAGATATGATATAGAAACAGAAGAACCTGGTTACGTCAAAGTGGAATGGACAACGGCTGATGGTGGGCTCAGTGGCGGACATCTGAATGTAATTAATTGGCCGAATCAAGATAATATTTGGTCCTATGGTTATACCGGAACGGAAGGATTAAATATTCTTTTTACCGGGGTGTCATCTAACCTGTCTTGGAAGGTAAAAATTCGTTTGTACATAGATGGCGAATTGAAGCAGTCAGCTGAAAGCAGTTATGATGTAAAAGCGAAAATTCAATATGAACTTTGATTTATAAAATGAAGTAGTCATTATTTTACCGGAGTCTTCGGATGAATGCATTTCTGGCCTTTCTATTCCCCTTCTTCCGCGCCCTAAACCAACTGACTACACTGTCATCCCGAATCGCAGCAAGTGACCATTGTCTCAATGCAATTTTATTTGATGGAGAAAAGTTCATTCAAAGTGTCGCAGCATATTATTCAAATGAAAATCGCAAAGCACCATTGCATGTCGATGGAAAACTGCTGCGCTGAATCTTGTTTGAATTCCATTCTTTATAGGAAAATCCATAATAAAAAAAAGTGCCGCATTGCTGCAGCACTTTTTAAAGACTATTTTAATTCGGTTAGTTCGGACAAACCGTACCGTATGCACCGATAAAGATTACAAGGTCAGATACACCTACAAGTCCGTCGCTATCAAGGTCGGCAGGACAAGTAGAAACTGCTTCGATGATACAAGTGCCATCATCGATGCTTGCATTTGCATCGAAGTTGGTTGCTTCAGGATAAGTACAACCTTGGCATGATGTGTATTCACAAAGTGTACAATCGCTCAAACCAGCATCTGGATCGTAGTTACAAGCGATAGGCTCTGTGCAACCAACAGTACAGTTACCACTACCTACAGAGAAGTTAATTCCATCGGTTGGAACACCTGTAAGAATGCCACCGTTTGCTCCTGTTAGTATCCACGATACTTCACCTGGCCAGGTGCCATCAGATACAGTTAAGACGTAACATCCATCAGCGAGACACAAAGCAAGTGTAGCAGTAGTGCCTGTAGGCAATGTTCCTGAAGCAACAATCAATCCTGATACTGCATCCGTGATGGTCGCAACAGCGCCATTCCAGCCATCTCCAAGTGCATCGTTCATAATAAGCGAACCGCAGTTTTGGAAGCAGCAAGAAGCGTTGTCTTCGATAGTAGCTTGTGAGTCGAAGTTACATGCATTGGAGTCTGTGCAACCTGCGCAGCTAAGGAATTCGCAAGAACCATCATCATCAGTTGCAGCAGGATCATAGTTACAAGCTCCGGAATCAGTGCAACCACAAACGCCATTACCAATGGTAAAGCTATATGTGCCAGCAACGCCATTGTTGACAATGGTATTTCCATCGCCATCTGATAAAGTAAAGCCTATTTCTCCATCCCAAATACCACCACCAACAGTCATATTGTAACAGCCATCTTCAAGGCAGAACACGTCGATACCAGCAAGAAGTCCATCACCACAAGCGCTGTTAAGATCACCAGAAGCAACTACTGTTCCGTTGAGGTCTTCGATAGAATAGGTTCCACCATTCCAACCATCACCAAAAAGATCTGTCATTTCCATAACAATGGTAACAGTACCCGGACCGCAGCCTGAGCACGAAGTGAATTCGCAAGATGCATCATCTATGTTAGCATCGATGTTGTAGTTACAAGCGCAATCATTGGTGCAGCCTTCAACAACAGGCTCACATTCGAACGTAAGCTGGAAAGGACCATCAAACAGATCATCAACAAAGTCACCATTGGTATCTACACTTCCGGCAGAGATATATACATAGTAGTTCACTCCAATTTGCGAGATGAAAGTAACGCTTGCATCATCCGCATCAAAAAATCCACAGCCTTCAGCAGTACCATCATCATCTTCTGCAATTTCGCAGGTAAATGGTCCGGCACAGTCTGCAGCGGTTGCAACAGCTATGCGCGTGTCGATTGCCGATCCACAAGTGCTGAGTGTAATCAATTGGCCATCACCAACGAATGTATACCACACACCGTTATCATTGGCCCCGGTACAAACCGTTGGTGCACCAGTGCTTGTAGAAAGTGAGGTAGTTCCATCAACAGTTTCACCGCAAACCAAAGGCTGAGCATTGGCACAAAGATCATTTGCTGGCGCAGTTGTATAAGTACAGCTACCGTCTTCGATCTCAGCAGCAGGATCGTAGTTATCTGCAAATGGATCTGTACATCCGAGATAAACAAGGTTGGTATTCAAAGAGAAGTTTCCGCAACCTGCAGCATCCAGAGTATAGACGAGGAAGTAATAATCGGTGTTAGGAACGATTTCCAGACCGATACCAGAAAGGCTACCCGCGCAAACATCAGTAACCGCAGGGCAGCAGGCAATTGTTTCCAGATCACCGCAACCACCTCCATTGTCTTGATAAACAACCATACCAACGTTGGTTCCGTCACCAGAGTCTGGGCCTTGAGCATCACCATTGGTAAGAGTAAAATCAAAAGTATCGAAATCTCCAGAGTTCATTGTGAACCAAACACCGTAACCAGTTCCGAATGGGTTACAACCCGAAATATCATCGGAGTTGGCACAACACAAGTTGCCTGGAGTTGGAATATTGTCAGGTTGCGGAAGTGCTGAAGCACAATCATCGTTAATTGGAATGGTATTGCATGTTGTGCACGTCATATCCAAAACAAAAGGAATACCCTGACCAAAGCCGAATTCAGAAACCAAAATGTAATAAACGATTCCATTCAACGAAGTGAATGTGAGGGAAGAAAGCAATCCGCAGCCATCGTCATTTCCACCCATACAAACCGGGCTATTGCAGCTACCGGCATACACGTGAATTTTAGTATCAGCAGGAGCAGAAGTGCAGGTAGATAAAGTTACTTGTTCGCCTGTTCCGATAAATGTATACCAAACGCCCGGAGCGGTTACCGCGATGCCATTGCAATCTTCAACATCGTCCATATTCGCATTTACGGTAGTTCCATTTTCAATAGACCCACAACCGATAGCGATAGCGTTTGCACAATCGTCGTTCGCAGGTGGGCAAAGACATGAACCATCGTCATCTGTAGCGAATGGATTGTAGTTATTGCAACCCGCATCTGTACAACCTGGGATGATACATCCGGTTTGTCCGGCCCATGAGAATCCATAAGAATCACCCGCACCACCTTCGAAAAGTATGTTGCCAATGCCATCTGAAACATTCCATGAAACCTCATCAGGCCAGGTGCCGTCGGTAACGGTAATGGTGTAACATCCCGGATCGATACAAGCCAATGCTTGTCCGCTGGCGCCATTAAACAGGTCGCCTTGAAGGTCAACGTTTCCACCGTCATCAGTAACGAAAGCAGAAGCGCCATTCCAGCCATCTCCTGTGGCATCAAACATATTGATTACCAAAACCTGAGAACCACCAGTGCAATAAAGGCAGGTGCCGTTATCGATGGTTGCAGCAGGATTGAAGTTAGTCGCGTTGATGTCTGTACAACCCAAAATACAGGAAGAGTTTACACTCACTACAACCCCATTTGAGTTGGCATTTCCATCAATAGTTCCTTCATCAGAGCCAGTTAGGGTCCATGAAATTTCTGCCGGCCAGGTACCAGGTATCATAGAAATATAATAGCAGCCATCTGCAACACAGATTTCTCCGGTAGCGGCGTCGCCATCGAGAATAGTCAGTGAACCCTGAAGAACGTCGCCATTGAAGCTATAAAGCTCGAAAGCACCACCATTCCAACCGTCGCCGAATGCGTCAACCATTTCAAGTTGAAGACAGGTTTGGGAATAAAGGCTCGAAAAACAGAGTGAACAACACAGTGCCAGCAAAGCACCAATACGTGTAAATGTTTTCATCAAGTGTTTGGATTTTGGTTAATACATGTTTGAATTGAAAGCAGTTTTGGATAAAGATTTCGCTTTCTTGACCTCAACGGCCAAAGGGTGTTTTTGAAGTAAAACACTCAATTCATTTCAAATCCAAATGTTTAGAATTTGAAAGGGACAGGTTATTAAGGTTAAGAAAGCATGCGCAAGATAGACGACTTTTCGCAACTACCAAGATTTCGACGGGAAAATTTCAAGCATAACTTGGAAAGCCTGAAATGGTGTCTCAGCGGCTCCACATTTCCTGATGCCAGCTTTGTGAAAACGGAATTAACCACTTGGAATTCAATTCGCCAAGTGTTCTTACGGTGGTGTCGAATAAAAGCGTTTCATCTTGAATAATGCCGGCCTTTCGCATGGCCCAAAACTGATGAACAGGGACAGATAACACCTGATTATCAGACATGTAAAATACTTCGGTGCGGTTGAAAAATGGGATGTTCATAGTTGCACCAAGATGTTGGAAGTGGTGCACCGATTTGTCGATACCACAACCACTTGCCTGCGCCATGCTTTCATCAACCGCCAAAACAAGGAAATGGTCATTGCGTATTTCAAAAGCGGCGTGCATTTTTTGATCATGGGAGGTCCAGTCATCCAAAAACTCTACTGTTTTGGATTGTATGTCAGTTATTTGCGATGCATTTAGCCGTTCGATCGAGGTGTAAATCCAGATTCTTGCATTATCTGGCATTTGGTTGAGTGTTTTCATCCTTGCAATTTTTTGTTTTTGTCATTTTTCCAAATCCACCAGCCTGGGATAATCAACATCAGGGGAACCAGAGACTGCAATGCCCCGGCAATTTTGCGGCTAATGCCATAGGCTTGTTCCAGTGTGCCTGTCCATTTGCCAAAAAGATATATAAGAAAAGAGAGCACAAAGAAAATGGTATACAGCAGCAGTGTCCATCGGACCCACAGTTTTTCCTTCGTTATCCATTTCACAAGCAGCAAATGAACCAGTAGGAAAAATCCGGTTCCGATCAATGTTACCAGCCATTTGAGCAAATTCAGGCGGGATTGAGAGCAAGTGTAGAGGTATTGTATTTTTCGGTGATTGTGGTAATAGTCGTATGGAGCATCAATGGCAATCGCTTCGAGACTGTTCTCACGTTCTGTAGCTGACAACTCATTGTAACCCGGAATCCGCTGGCTGAATTCCAATATGTAATTGAGATTTACTTTGACCATTTCCAACATAAAACCGAATGCCATGGCTACAACTAAGACGAGTATGATGCGGATTCGGTCCATAAATCAGGTTTCGTTATTTGCCGGGGCGGCTTCTTTTTGTGTGAATTTTTTGATCCAGAGCCACCAAAGGAAAAAAACAAAGGCATATACAATCAGTGTAAAGGTGTAGTCGTGGTTGAAAGCCAGCCAGTCTTCGTTGATATGCACAATGATGGCAAGGCCAATTACCCTCAAAACATTGATGAAATGTATAGTAAGGAGTCCTGCGGGAATAAACCACCATTTGTGCCTGAATGAACCTGGATAAGAAACAACAAATACAATGAAGAGAGCAAAAAGCACGGCACCATCGCATGGAGCACCTATCGAAACACCTTTGGATCCCGCAATTCCCAAATGGCTGCGCAAGGGTCCATCGAGGGTAGTGTAGTCTGAAATGGTATAGCCCAAAAATGTCAGGAGGCGCTCTCCCCAGCGCACAAGGCTGTCTATAACATAATCATCGAAAAGGGTAGAAGGTTTTACGTAATACTCGTAAGCAAAATACCATACGAGATAGAGGCCAGTGGCCAAACCTATGAAACGAAAAACAGGATTTCGGAGAAAAGACAACTTAAACCGCCTTTTTGCGACCCATATCATATGCCTTTTTACCACCAAGCGCAACGCCGGCAGCAATCAACAGGCTAATGCCACCATCAATAGGACAGGCAGGGCCAAATGGAGGTCCGCATGGCGGTCCGCCGCCAGCAGGTGGTCCGGGTTGGGCCAGAAGAAACAGCGGCAACAGCAGGAAAACCAGAGCTGCAAGTCTTTTTATGTTGATTGTTTTCATTTCAGCGAATGAATTGATAAGTCAGAATGAGTTGCAAAGGTAGATAATTAGAACTTAAATCACATGACGAGGCCCAAGTTTTTTATCAAACCCGCAACGGGCGGTCTATACCTATATTTGCCGACTTCTTTTCCGGAATTAACTCTATGGCCGAACAAAAAAACAATTTTCTTGACGCAGATGATTTAAGGCCCATTCTTAAGTTTATCAATAAGAACTGGTGGCTTATTATTTTGTTCTCTGGCCTGGGTTTGCTTGTGGCGTTGTTTGTCACCCACAAGATGCCGAGTATCTATGCGGCCAAATGCGAAATTCTTCTGGAGTCTGCCGACACCTACGACTACCAGGCCAAGATTTACAAAGACCTTGGTTATTACTCTATCGTTCAAGATATCACCAATCAACGTCGAATTCTGTCGTCACATGACATGATTCAGAAAGTCTTGAATCGGGTAGACTTTACCCAAAGTTATTTTCTTGTTGGGCGTGTAAAAACAGATGAAGTAGATCGATTCGAGTATTTCAAAATCAACTGCGACTGGAGAAAACTTGATCCACGTCTGTTTAAATTGCCTTTCAACCTCAAGGTTATTGACTTGAAAAATTACACCATCAGTTATGTAATGGGTGGAAAAAAGTTGACGCACGAATTCGAATTTGGCAAACGTTACGAGGGCGAATATGCATTTTCACTTCAGGTAGATCTGATGCCTAAGGTGAACGAATCCAATATACAGGTGGTGCAGGAGCAAAACTTCCAGTTTGTAGTGCGCCATCCGGATCATCTCGTAAGTGACTTTAAGAGCAATCTGTCAATCGCCAATGCAGAGTACACGAGTATTCTGACATTGACCATGAAAGACAAACTGGAGAGCAGGGCCAAGATATTTTTGGATTCGCTTGCAAAGGTGTATATCGAATACACTTTGTTGAATCAGTTTGCCATCAACGACAATACACAAATATACATCGATAAGCAGTTAGATGAAATTACGGTTATCACTGACTCGCTGGAATACATCATTGAGAATTTCAAAGATGAACATGAAATCCTGGATCTCAATCGCGAAAAAAATGCGGCATTTGATGCATTGACGAATGCGGATACCAAGTTGAGGTCTCTCGAATTGCGATTGGAAGCTCTTAAAGGTCTCGAAAATTATTTGTCCAGTATTAATCACCGAAATTCCATTCCACCACTCAGTTATTTATCTGACGAAGAACCTACGCTCAGCGATATGGTTTCCAATCTTTTTCTGATGGTTCAACGCAAGAAAGAATTGGAGTCTACAGGTATGAAAGATCCTGATCCGCGCATGCAACGCATTGATTCTTCCATGCAATCCATCCGCAATACAATCTATCGCTACACAGCTGATGCGCGTGTTGCGATTTTTGAACTGATGGAAGATCAGAAAGCACAAATTGGTCAATTGGAAGCAAGACTCTCAAGTATTCCAAAATCAGAACGCGATTTGATTGGTATGCAACGAAAGTTGGGAGTAAATGAAAAGCTGTATACATTTCTGTTGGAGAAAAAAGCAAGTACTGTAATCTCCCGCGCGGCCATTATTCCACAAACAAGCGTAATTGAAGCGGCTCGGTCCATCGGTGTTGTTGGTCCCGATAAATCATCGACCATGTGGATTTATGTTGGTATTGGTTTATTTGTTGCATTGATTATTGGTTTTGTGCGTGTCTTGTTCTTCGAGCGCATTGAAAATACCAAAGAACTTAAATCGATTACACGACTTTCCGTTTTAGGAGGAATTCCGAATTACCAGGATATTGACGACGATCCGATCGTTATAGTAAATAATCCAAGATCGAATGTGAGTGAGGCTTTCAGGTCGTTGCGTACAAACCTGCAGTACATTCTGCATGAAGAAGGTCCCAAGGTTTTGCTTGTTACCTCACTTCACCCCGGAGAAGGAAAAACGTTTACCAGTATCAACCTTTCTGCTGTGTTGGCCAAAGCATCCAAGAAGGTCATCATCCTCGACTTCGACTTGCACAAACCCAAAGTGCATAAGACATTCAAAATGGAAAACGTAAGTGGTATCTCTTCTTATCTTATTGGAAGAACGGAATACACCAATTCCATAATCACCACACAAATTGAAAATCTTGATGCGATTACAGCCGGTCCGGTTCCGCCCAATGCATCGGAGTTGGTGCTTAGTCCAAAAGTGGATCAGATTATTTCTGAGTTAAAACAGAAATACGACTATGTAATCATCGATACACCGCCATTGATGCTGATCAGCGACTCGTTGGTTTTGTTGAGCAAAGTGGATCTGGGAGTATTTATCTTAAATACAGAGAAGGCCACCAAGGCTGGTGTGCGCCATCTCGAAGATGTGTTGATGCAAAACAAGCTGATGAACAATACACTTGTTTTGAATAATATCAAAATGAAGCGTTGGAAATATTACTATGGCAAATACGCATACCGCTATGGATACGGCTACGGATATGGGTATGGCTATGGAAGCGGCTATGGAAGTTATTCGTATGGCAATTCATACTACACAGACGATGTAAAAACAACCAGAAGGAAGAACAAAAAGAATGGCAATGGGGCCTGATAAAACATGGTATCCATAATTATTACCACATACAACTATGCCCGTTACATCGAGAGGGCAATTCGCAGTGCGATGGATCAATCGCTTGACGCCGATGAATACGAGATCATCGTTGTAAACGACGCAAGCACGGATAACACGACCGAAATTCTGGAGAATTATGCCAAAGACGTTCGTGTTTTTAATCTGGAAAGCAATGTTGGTCTTGCTGCTGCCCGAAATTTTGGTATCAAAAAAGCACGTGGTCAGTTTATCGTTTTTATAGACGCCGACGACTATGTGCATCGTGATCTTATACGCACCCAAATTCTATTTCTACAGGAGAACAACAATCTGGATGCGGTAAGTGTCGATTATTATACAGTAGATGAAAGAGGCAAACACATTCATCATGTAAAAGCCGAAGAAAATCCAATCGCTTGCGGAATCATGTTCAGGAAAGATTTTTTATACAACATCGGATTGTATGACGAAACTTTCAGAGCGCGCGAAGAAGAAGACCTGCGCATTCGCTGGCAGGACAAGTACAATATTTACAACATTATTCTCCCGCTTTACCGATACAGAATGCACGAGAATAATCTGACCAAGAATCACGATGAAATGGAAAAGCATCGCGAATTGTTGAAGAATAAACACAATCAATGAGTCGATTTATTGAAGGGGAACGGATTTATCTGCGCGCCATCACGTCTGAAGATGCCACAGATGAATATTTGTCCTGGCTGAATGACGAAGAAACAACACGTGGACTGGCCTCAGGAATTTTCCCATCTACCCGCGCCGATCTCCAGCGTTTTGTCGATGGCATTCTAATCAATCGCAACGCTGTGATGTTTGCAATATGCGATAAGGCCACCAACGCACACATCGGCAATATCAAACTCGATAATTTTGACTGGATTGCCCGCACCTGTGAACTGGGATTGCTCATTGGTAATAAAAATTATTGGGGCAAGGGAATCGGATCAGAAGTATGCAAGCTCACCATTCAATATGCTTTTGGCGATTTGAATTTTCGAAAAGTTTTGCTCGCTGTTTATGAAAATAATCCGGCAGCCATTCATTTGTACAAGAAACTTGGCTTTGTTGAAGAAGGACGTCTCAGAAAACAAATATTCGAAGGGGGAGAGTATTACGACAAGTTTTACATGGGCATTTTTCCGGAGGAACTGATATGAATTTATGCATTGTTCAGGCCAGAATGGGCAGTTCGCGTTTGCCAGGTAAAGTATTGCGTGAAGTGAATGGCAAATCCATACTTCAAAATGTCGTAGACCGACTTGGTCCTGCTTCATCCATAGACACCATCGTGGTTGCAACCACCACCAATGCCGAAGACGATGTTCTGGATGCCTTTTGCAAAGATCACAACATCGCTTGCTATAGAGGAAGCGACTGGGATGTGCTCGATCGATTTTACAAATGCGCTCAGGAACATGGCTTAACCAAAAACGACGTTGTTATCCGCATTTGTTGCGACAATCCCATCCATTCGTTTAAAGTGGTGGATTTTGTTGTGGCTGAATTTGATAAACTCGGAGTCGATTATTTTTCGAATTCAAACCGGGATCCAGAATATCTGGAAGATGGATTTGATGTTGAAGTGGTAAAATTTGAAGCGCTCTCCATTGCCTGGAAAGAAGCTAAACTTCATAGCGAACGCGAACATGTGATGCCTTATATCAAAAATTCAGGGAGGTTTACATTGGGCTGGCGAAAGGCACATCAGGACTACACCTTCAAGTTGTCGGTCGATACAGAAAATGACCTGGAAGTGGCCAGAACCATTTTTCATAGGTTGCAGAAATCACCCGATTTTTCAATAGATGAAGTTGTAAATTTGCTTCGCGATGAACCGGAAATTTTGGCTATCAACAGTGAGAGTAAAATTAACTCCGGTTACGAGAAGTCTCTTCGCGAAGACCGCAGGATTGACCAATAGATAGACTAAACACATTTAGATTTCAGCAGATGAAAACAATGACATTGCCGGAAATAACGAATTTTACAAAAAGCGACGAATACCGCAGCACGATCCATCGCCTTATTCCGGGTGGAGCTCATACCTATTCAAAAGGGGATGATCAGTTTCCTGTAAAATCACCGGCTGCAATTACCCACGGAAAGGGCGCTTATTGCTGGGATGTAGACGGCAACAAATACCTCGATACCTTGATGGGTTTGACAAGTGTTTCACTTGGTCATGCCTATGAACCCGTTATTGAACGTGTAATCGAAGAAGTGCGCAAAGGAGTAAACTTTAGCAGACCATCGGTCATTGAACGCGAAATGGCCGAGAAATTTCTTTCGCTTGTTCCACAACACGACATGATCAAGTTTGCCAAAAACGGATCTGTGTGTACCACTGCAGCAGTGAAACTGGCAAGAGCTTATACAGGCAAAATGCTTGTTGCTCGTCCGATTGATCATCCATTCTATTCTTATGACGATTGGTTTATTGGAAGCACGGCATGCGATTTTGGTATCCCTGAACAATTCAAAAAACTGACTGTAACCTACAAGAGTGACAGCATCGAAGATCTCGAGCGACTCTTCGCAGAATATCCCGGACAAATTTCTTGTGTTATCAGTGAGCCTGAAAAATGGAATCATCTGGAACCAGATTTTTACCAGAAGGCAATCGATCTTGCGCATAGGCATGGCGCTTTATGGATCATGGATGAAATGATAACTGGTTTCAAAACCGATTTCCCAGGCTCCATCAAAAAATTCAACGCGCAACCCGACATGGCTACCTGGGGCAAAGGAATTGCCAATGGATTTTCATTTTGTGCATTGACAGGCAAACGTGAAATCATGGAATACGGCGGTATCAATCGCATTGGTGAACCCAAAGTATTTCTGGTAAGCACCACACATGGCGGAGAAACACATGCCATAGCTGCGGGATTGGCAACCATTGAGGTATACGAAAAAGAAAATGTAATTGCACACAATCATGCCATCGGCGATTATTTCATTAAAGGTGCTAATGAAATTATTTCTTCCAGAAAACTCAATGAGACACTTCAGATTACTGGTTTTAACTGGAGTGCTTTTCTAACCGTAAAAAACAGAGCAGGAGAAATTGATTTTGGATTGCGCACCTTGTTCATGCAGGAAATGATCAAACGTGGAGTTTTGTACCAGGGAATTCTTGCTCCGTGCTTTTCGCACACTTTGGAGGATATCGATCACATGCTTGCTGCATTTGATGAAAGTTGCGAAGTGTTTGAACGAGGTCTGGAAGAAGGATATCAGAAATACCTGATTGGAGAGCAAGTAATCAAACCGGTTTTTAGAAAATTCAATTAAATCATTCAACTATGAGTGAACCGTTGCGGACAACAGATCCAACGCAAATTAATTTCAGAGAAAAATTTGAGCTTACAGGTAAGGTCATCGTGATCAGTGGATCATGTGGACTTATAGGCCGTGCCTTCTGCGAAGCAGCAGCCCAATATGGAGCACATGTGGTTTGTGCCGACATCGAAATAGCAAATCCTGTGAAGCTGGCAGAAGAACTTTCTACACGACACGGCAGAAGAATGCTGGGCTACGCGTTGAATGTGGCAAATAAAAGCGAAGTGATGGCCATGCGCGAAAAAGTGCTTGCTGAATTTTCGACTATCGATGGCCTTGTATGCGGTCATCAAAACAAATCCCATTTAAAGTTTGAGCCCTTTGAAAGTGTTAGCGAAGAAAATTGGGATACCGTTGTAGAAATAAATCTCAAAGGAACTTTTTTGTTGTGTCAGGTTATCGGCTCCTGGATGGCCGAAAAAGGCAAAGGAAGCATCGTCAATATTCCGAGCACATACAGTGTTGTGGCTCCCAATCAAAACTTATACAAGGGAACATCGCTTGGTTGTCCTGCAGCCTACAGCGCGAGCAAAGGTGGAGTAGATGCGCTTTCGAGATATCTGGCGTCTTATTGGGCAGCGCGTAGTGTGCGTGTAAATATGATTACACCACACGGAGTATGGAACAACCACGAAGAACAATTCGAAAAAAACTTCGCGCAATTTTCTCCATTGCAGCGTTTGAGTTACAACCACGAGGTTGCCGGAGCACTGATATTTTTGCTCAGTGATGCCAGCAGCTATGTAACCGGCGACAACATGAAAGTAGAGGGAGGCTGGACTGTTTGGTGAGAATGGGCACAGATGTGCACTTATGAATTCAGAATCCTCACATAGATCCAATGCAACGCTGGTATTGTTTACAAAACAATATCCTTACGGCCATGCAGAAACGTATCTCAACAATGAAATCCGATTTTTGGATGAAGCCTTCAAAGAGGTAATTCTTGTGCCGGTAGATGCCTACAAATTTGGGGATGTAAATCCAATCGTCTCCGGACTTCGTAACACCCGTGTTTTTAAGATCAATGAATCGAAAAAGGCGGTGGGATTCTCGAAGAGAATTCTACGCACATTACAATGTTTACGCGTACTTCTGAATGAAATTTTGAATGGTCGCGAACCGTGGATGCATATCCGCAAACTGCGATTCTGCCTTACTTATTTAAAGGTGGGCTATGGTCAGGCCGAAAACCTGCACGATTTTATTGGAGACAAAAGCGGTCATGTTGTGCTCTACAGTTATTGGCTGCAAAAGGGAACAATTGCTGGTATCTTCTACAAACGGTATTTCAACATCGCTTCGAAACTCGTAAACAGGGCGCACAGCAGTGATTTGTATCATCGGGATTGGAATAGCATTATCCAAATGGAAAGTGCACCGTTCTATCCATTCGAATATTTTAAGGTGAGTGAAAGCGATCATGTATATGCCATTTCGGATCACGGCGTTGCACATCTCCAAAGGGTTTTTCCTTATTTCAGTGATCGATTTTCAGTGGCACGATTGGCTGTGAAAGATTCTGGAAAACTCAACCCGTTTAGCAATACCAATCTTTTTCGGATTGTTACATGTTCTGGCATCACTCCCAACAAAAGAGTGTATTTCATTCCGCAAATTTTGCATCTTCTAAAAGATTTACCTGTTGAGTGGGTGCATCTGGGCGAAGGAAAGGGACAGAATCTTGAAGTGCTTCAGAGTGAAATTGACAAATACGAGGTCCAGGACCGAATCACGATCAAAGGCAGAATGGACAATGCCGAAATATTCAGGTATTACGAAAACGAGCAGGTTAACCTGATCATGAACTTGAGCAAAGCAGAAGGAATTCCGGTTAGCCTCATGGAGGCAATCAGTTTTGGAATTCCGGGCATTGTAACAAATACAGTTGGCAATCCGGAGGTGATAGATGAAACGTGTGGTTATATTGTAGAAGTGGATTTTGAACCAGAACACATTGTCGATTTGATTAAAGGAATGTACCGAAATCGTGAATTGCAAAATGAATTGCGCACGTGTGCCCGCCACATGTTTGAGCGCAGGTATCATGCTGAAAAGAACTATGCACAATTTGTGGAAGAACTAAAATCGTATGAGTAAACTGCGTGTAGCTATTTTTCAGGAAATATTCGCAAACCGCAACAGACGCGGCCCACATAGCTTTTTCCCAACTCTTGTTGCCAGTTATCAAAAGCATAAGAATACTCGCTGTGAAGTGTTTTTATTTGTCCGCACAGACGATGTAGAACAATTGAAGAAAGAATATCCCGAATACCTTTTGCACGATCACGTGGTTTTTCTCAAAACGTATAACAACCGCTTTAAGAAAATTTTGGAGAATGCAGACCTTCTTTGGAAACTGATAAAATTGCGAATTGGTGTTTTGCATACGTTGTCCTATTCTCTTGACCACGGCCCAACACCGGCGCTTAAATTTTTGGTTAAATGGAGAACTATTCTTAAAACAAAACTTGCATTTTTAGTTACATATCCGCGCATTCCGGAAGCGTATGCGAATAATTTTCAGGGTGCTTTCAGCAATGATATCAAATACAAAATCATCTTCAACAGTGTGCGTTTTGATGGGATATATGCCTGGTACGATGATTTTATTGAGTGGGCAAAAACATCAGGTGAATTTCCTCAACAGCCACTTTACAAATGCATTGATAGTCGATTTTGTGACATCGAAAAATACAAGCCTCTCGAAAAGAAAAAGCAGATTGTGTGGGCGAGTGCTTTGGTCGATTTTAAGCGTCCGGTCATGTTTGTAGAGGCATTGATCAAAGTTCACACGGAGCGACCAGAGTTGCTTCAGGGTTTTGAAGTTTTGATGTATGGCAGTGGTCCGCTCGAACAGGAAGTGAAGGATACTATTGCTCACGGAAACTTGCAACAAGTGATAACCCTGCATACCAACGTTAACAACATGGCACCAATTGTGAATCACAGCATGATTTATGTGAGTACGCAATCGAGCGAAAATTTCCCTTCTCTGGCCATGAACGAAGCCATGGCTGCGGGCAATGTAATTCTGGCCTGCAATGTGGGCCGCACATATCTTTTTGTGAAGGATGGCAAGAATGGATTACTCGCCAAAAGCGATGATGTGCGCGGTATGGCAGATGTCATTGTAGAATGTCTTTCCAGTCCGCAGCGCTGGCCTGCTATGATGGCTTATAGCCGCGAACTGTGCGAAACCGTGCACACTCCCGAAAATTTCATAAAAGAATTGGAAGATTTTTGGATTGAACTGCGAAAGTGATTCATTTTTGGTAGATGAAGATTTTCAAAACAACATCTATCCTTTTGATAGGTTTATCAGGATTATTTGAAAAAACAAATGCTCAGTCGGCTTATCAAAACATACGGATAGATATCCAGGAAAATAATTTCGAATATGCCCCGTGCGAGCCTTCAATCGCCGTTGATCCTACCAATACCAACAACCTTGTTGCCGGCGCTATTCTGAATCGGGTTTATGTGAGCCACGATGCAGGAAAAACATGGAGTGAATCGGGTTTGGAATCAACTCATGGTGTGTATGGAGATCCATGTGTGCTTGCCAATTCGAAAGGCGATTTTTATTACCTGCATTTGGGTGATCCGGAAGGAAAGGGATGGGGTAGTGAAAGATTATTGGAGAGTATTGTTACGCAACGAAGCAAGGATAAGGGCGCAACCTGGAGCAATGGATCTTCGGCCGGTGCGAATGCTCCAAAAGATCAGGATAAAGAATGGGCCATTGCAAGTCCTGATTCCAAAAGGATTTACGCTACATGGACTCAATTTGATAAATACGAAAGCAAAGTTCCAACAGATAGTTCTAACATCCTATTTTCGGCTACCAACCGCAAAGCAAAAAAATGGAAGAAGGCAGTCCGGATTAATGAAATAGCAGGCAATTGTGCTGATGACGATGGAACGGTTGAAGGCGCTGTGCCTGCTGTGGGGCCCAATGGCGAGGTGTACGTTGCGTGGGCTGTCAACGAAAATATTTACTTCGACCGATCTTTTGATAAAGGAAAAACCTGGATGAAACACGATATCGTGGCCGCTGATATTCCAAAGGGTTGGAGTCAGGACATTCCGGGAATTATGCGCTGCAACGGTATGCCCATTCTGGTATGCGATAATAGCACCGGACCAAACAGAGGAGCGTTGTACATCTGTTGGGCTGATATTCGCAATGGTGAGAGCGACACAGATATTTGGTTGGTATCATCCAAAGACAAAGGAACAACCTGGACTCCTCCTATCAAAGTGAATGATGACAACCCGGGCAGACATCAATTTTTTCCATGGCTGGCAATCGATCAGGCGAATGGACAATTGCATATTGTTTTTTATGACAGAAGAAATTACACCGACGATCAAACGGATGTTTTTCTTGCGAGTTCATCAGACGGTGGCAAGACCTGGATCAATGAGCGTATCAGTGAAAAACCATTCACTCCAATCTCTCATGTGTTCTTTGGCGATTACAACAACATCACGGCGCACAACGGAATCGTGCGCCCAATTTGGACTGTGTATGATGATAAAAAACTGAGTGTCTGGACGGCGATAATCAATAAGTGATTAGAGTTCACTTAGCTGCTGGCCAACGGTTTCCCATTGGCTGTAGGCCTCATCGAGCTGAGATTTAAGCAGGGAGTATTTATCGAGTGTGTTTTTGGAAAGTTCAGCGTCACTATAATCGAGTGAAGCAACGACATCGTCCATTTGAATAATTTCTTCTTCAATGCGAGCAATGTCTCCTTCCGTTTTCTGCAGTTGTGTCTGCAGTTTTTTGCGAAGTTTTTCTGTTTCTTTATCGTTAACCGGCGTGACCGCTTTTGGCTGAACTTTGGCTTGGGTGTTGTCTGTTCGTGTCTGGACTTTATTGCGTTCAAACTGTGCAATGGTTTCTGCTTTTTTCTCTTTGAGGAAGTCCTTTACCAATCCTGGCCAAACGCGCAATCCGTCCGATTTTATTTCATATACAATTTGTGTGAGGCCATCCAGGAAATCCCTGTCATGGCTTACCACAAGCATGGTACCGTCAAATTTCATCAGTGCTTGTTTCAGCACTTCTTTGCTCGCAAGGTCAAGGTGATTGGTAGGCTCATCGAGCACCAAAAAGTTGTATGGTTGGAGCAATAGTTTGCAAAATGCGAGGCGGGCTTTTTCGCCTCCACTAAGAACTTTCACTTTTTTATCTACGTCATCGCCACTAAACAAAAAGGATCCAAGCAATGAGCGCACCTGGCGGCGCATATCTCCTGTTGCCTCATCATCTATAGTCTGGAAAACAGTTTTATCCATATCAAGTGAGTCAGCTTGATTTTGGGCGTAATAGCCGAGTTGAACGCTATAGCCCGGTTTCATTTCCCCTTCGTGTGCTTCTTTGTTCACGATCATGCGCACGAGGGTACTTTTTCCAACACCATTTTTTCCAACGAGGGCAATTTTTTCACCGCGCACAATTTCCATATCAAGGCCAGAGAACAACCTCAAATGACCATATGCTTTTCCAAGTTTATTGCCGGTCATGATGATTTTACCAGCATGTGGAGAAGGAGGGAAGCTGATGCGCACTTTGTTGCCGTCAAAATCGTCCACCTCAACTTTCTCTAACTTTTCGAGTTTTCGAATGAGTGTTTGGGCGAATGCAGCTTTGTCTTTTTTCGCCCGGAACTTGTTGATCAGCTTTTCGGTATCTTCAATGTACTTCTGCTGATTTTTTGCTTCGCGTTCCTGACGTTCAATTTCTGATTCGCGTTGAACGATGTATTTTGTGTATGAGAATTTGTAGTCGTAAATTTTCCCTTTCGAAATTTCGATGGTGCGATTGGTAACGGTATCCAGAAATGTTCTATCGTGAGAAATAAGAACGATAGCGCCGGGATATTCTTTTAAAAAGTCTTCCAGCCACTCGATACTTTCTATGTCCAGGTGATTGGTAGGCTCATCGAGAAGAAGAAGATCCGGATTTTGCAACAGAATTTTACCAAGTTCCACTCGCATTTTCCAGCCACCGCTGAATTCATGCATTTTGCGGTTCATATCCTCTGAGCGGAAACCGAGACCTTTTAATACTTTTTCGATTTTTTCTTCGAGATTGCCACTACCGAGAAGATCTAGTCGATGAGAAGCTTCTTCCAGTTCTTCGATTTTATTGGCGTAATCGTCGCTGGTATAATCTGCATGATGTGTGATAGCCTCGGTCAGTTCATCGACCCTCGTTGTGAGACGCTGAACTTCGGCAAATGCGGTTTTTGCTTCTTCGTAAACAGTGGCTTCCTCGTTGTGATGCATTTCCTGTTGCAGGTAACCAACAGTAGTTCCCCTTGCAAAGGCTACGCTGCCTTCATTGGGGCGTTGTTCGCCGGCAAGAGTTTTCAGGAGGGTCGATTTACCGGCGCCGTTTTTTCCAACCAATCCAATGCGGTCGCGATTTCCTATAAAAAAGGCGATTTTGGAGAATAATTCCCGTGAACCGAAATAAACGCTGAGATTTCCTACTGTAACCATGATTTGAATTGGGCCGCGAAAGTACGTTGGAAAATGCGATGTGCGTATGACGAATTGCGATATGCGAATTGCGTACAGCGATTCCGAAAAGATGTAAATCTGGTATACGAAAGGCAGAAAACAGTAATATATGAATTTCAGAATTCTTTTTCAATCCTATTGTCAATTGTGCCTGTCTAATTTCCAGAGTCTTATGTTAAGACGGTCCGTCCCCCTCGCATATCGCAGTACGCGTAGAAATAAAAACGCCCTCCGATTTGGAAGGCGTTTTGATATTATCAGGAATTCTGAATTAGAAATTCCATAAGTCGTGTTCCATTACGAAGAGATCATTTTTGATCTTTTCGCTTTCAAGAAGAGCATCGATACCTTTGGCGTACTCGTCGATTTTACGATTGTATACGTTGTCTTCTTTTACGATGTAGCCCTGAAAAAAGCGCATTTGAAACAGCTGATCAAATGTCATCTGTTGCGCGTTGTTGTGAGCATTAAACACATCGTAGTTGTTGAAGAGGTAGCGGCACTCCGGATAATAAAGCCAGAATAATTCTTTGGTACCCTTTACTTCACCAGATTCAGAATACTTCATAACGATAGGTGCGATACCAATGATGCGTACATAACGTTCTGAGCGTTGTTTATCAAAAATCCAGTCTTCTTTGATTTTGTAAGCAACGATATCAGATGATTTCAAAGATTCAACTGACTTCTTTTCGATCTTATCACCCGTTGCAGGATCTTCTACATAACGAATAACAACAGGGTTAAGAAGCGTATCGATATCAGCTTTTTCCATTTGGTAACGAAATTCGTCATCCGATTGGGTTGGACCAAGATCGTAGGCAGTTATTGATTCCTCTTCCATCAAACCAATTTTGATTACATCGAAGAGGCATTTGCGGCCTTCGATTTCTTCAACTGGAAAATAGAGCGTGTGATTGATCTTTTGTTTCAAATCAATAACCTGCCAGATTCTGCGGGCCCACATTACGTCGGCTTCGCGGAGATTTGGCCACGGAATCACTTTGCGGGTTGGATTGTGCTCACGTACATAAGCTCCATCCAATACCGTTTGCACTCCATCCTGCGCATTGGAAGTAAGACTTCCCAGAATCAGGACGATGAATAACAGAAAACGACTTTTACTATTCATGGCGTTTGTATTAACTGATTTTTAATGTGATAGGAGCCAATTGACGTTTGGTTCCATCAGGCATATTGCAACGAATTTCTTCGATGAAAATTTTATCGCCTTTGCGGGCTTTTTTAATTGCCTGAGTTGCCGAGTCATCAATATTGGCGCCATTGCACTTATACTCTTTCAACGTACCGCCTGAAGCGATTGTTATGGTCCAGGAAGTAATGTTTGCAGTTACCGGAAAATCGAAATTATCCATGGCTGCGCGCAAACCTGCCGCCGCTCCGGCATCACCCGCAGAAATGGTATTGTCGCTGGGACGCTTACCATTGAACGATGGAATTGGGTCAGGAATAGTTTTGATGCGGAACAACTTGCTACCCATGTTGGTATTGTTGCCATTGATGCTTGCAGAAACACTGATAGTGGCTTCTTTACCAG
>JBJXFC010000399.1:0-10223 GCA_046153915.1 Flavobacteriales bacterium | reverse complement strand
CTGTCCGTCATGGGAATAACCGGCGTGGTGGAATCACCGGTCAGGCGGCCCGTCACAATCTTGGTGGCGTTGACCCGAACCTGGCCACGCACGGTTGTCTTGACGCCACCGCAGTCCGCGGCGAGCTCGGTGCTGGTGGGCAGGTTGATGACGCAGCCGCTGACCGTGAGCGTCAGGCTGCCCTCTTCACCCACGTTGCCGTTGAGCACGGCGGCGGCCTTCACGTTGTTGCTGGAGAAGCCGCACATGGTGTCTTTGTCCAACATGCCAACCACCGTGCCCAGGGCCTTGATGGTGAGGCATGAAAGTACCAAAGTGATTATTGAAGATCATTTGGAAGTTGGATACAATTACCGCATGACGGACATTCAAGCTGCTGTTGGTATTAAACAACTTGAACGACTCGATTCCATCATCAAAGGGCGCAGAGCGATTGCAGCAAAATACCTCGCAGCTTTCAATGATATTACATTTATCCGATTGCCTCAGGAACCTGAAGGCTATTTCACCAATTGGCAATCGTTTAGTATCTATCTCAAACCGGAATGCCCTTTAGGTCGCAACGAGCTGATGCAGGCCTTGCTGGATCTGGGCATTGCCACACGTCGCGGCGTAATGACAACACATCGTGAGACTGCTTACAAAAATCGTGGAGAACAAGTGCATCTGCCAATTTCCGAAGATGCCGCAGACAGATCCATTGTGATTCCACTCTATGTGCCGATGTTAGATGAAGATGTGGACTATGTGATATACCATATTCGAAAATGCCTTGGATTCTAAGATTCCTTTGATCAAATGAAATTGGACTTCTCCTTGATTAATCCGGAATTCAGTAAAAAAGATTTGCGGAAATGGACCTTGATTGCATTGGTCATCAAACTTTTTATGTTTGGGTGGTTTGCTTTCAATGTCTATCATTACTGGGAAGCAGGAAAAGTGCATCATGTTATTGCAGCTGTGCAGGGTGATACAAAAACGTATTACAATCCCGCTGAAGATTTTGTGCAGGGCAATGGCTACACAAGTATTTGTCGCATGCCTGGTATCCTGCCTATCTATGCTCCTTTCAGTTATTTTTTTGGTCAACCTACTGCCAAGGTTTCCATGATAGTGATCCAGTTCTTTTGTTCTGTTATTTCAGTTGTTTTGCTTGGATGGATTGCCAGTGTGCTTTTCCGGAATAAAAAGGCAATGAGTTTAACTATCCTACTGTATGGAGTAAGCACTTTCGTTTCTATCTGGGATCACTTTCTCATGTCTGATAGTCTATCCATTTCATTTTTGATATTTTCCATTTTTTTTCTTATTCGTTACTTACAGGCAGGAAGGCTTATAACTGTTCTTTGGTCAGGATTATTTATCACATGGTCGGTTTTTCTTCGTCAGATTGATGTTGTTGTAATTCCAGTTGCCGGAATCATTCTTATTGTTTACCAATGGAAACATTTTGGAAGAATATTCAAAAGCGCCTTTGTATTTGCATTGCCCTTTGTCTTTTTTATTGGAACATGGACTTATTACAACTACCAAAAAACCTCGCGTATTATTCCGTTGATCGCTCCCTTTGACGAGTGTTTCAAAATAACCTCAGAACAACTCAATGCCATTGGGGATCTGGTGCGTGCATGGGGAGAAAATTCTGTGCATTGGACAGAAGGTGGGTCGGCGCAGTGGCTACTGACCAACGATTACAAAGGATCAACGCCACCGGTATCACCTGATGTATTTACCAGCAGATACAATCTCGATTCGTTGATTCAACTTAAGACAGATTTTGGACGCTTCCAGAAAATGGAAATTCCTTCACAAAAGGACAGTCTTGGAATGAGTCTTCTGGAAAGAGCTACCGCACATAAACGCTCTTATGTTGAGGAGAATTCTTTTGATTACTACTTCTTAAACCGCATTCAATTGATCCGTCGATTTGTTTTTCCGGGCTACATTGACAATGTGCCCGGACCTCCATATCAGCAAATGAATGTATTGCACAAAGGAGTGAAAGGCGCCAGTCTTCTGATGTTGATGATTGTGTCTTTGTTGGGCATTCTGGGAACGGTTACTGTGCTTCTAAAACGAGACTTACAATTGATTCTGTGGCTTGGAATTCCGTGGTCAATTCTGTTTGTTCTGGCTTGTATTCTTGGTTACATAGAGCAACGTTATCTCGCACCTGTTTATCCATTCTTCCTGATTTTTGGAGTGTATTTTTTACTCTCAGTTCAATCTTTCATTCAGAAGAGAAAAATCAAAAACTAAATTGTTATGGCTGAACCACTCAAATTGATGTTCACTGAGGCAAAACTTCAGGAGGTTGCCCGAATTATTGGAAAGCATTACAAAGCGTTCCCAGCGAAAGATTTTCTTGCCAACTTCAAAACTTCTGCCTGGAAGAATGCTGAACTTAAGGCACGTGTAAAGTTGATAGCTGAAGCCCTTCAGGAATCTTTGCCAGCCTCTTACTCCAAAGCAATTGATATTCTGATTCCGGCCAGTCATGAAATGCACTGGGGATACTTCAGTATATTTTTCCCTGAGTTTGTTGCGATGTATGGCCTCGAACATTGGGAAGACTCTATGCGTGCTCTTGAAGAATTCACACAAACCAGTTCGGGTGAATTTGCCATTCGTTTCTTTATTGTGAAGGATGAAAAAAAGGCGATGAAACAAATGCTGAAATGGAGTAAATCGAAAAACCATCACATCCGCAGACTGGCCAGCGAAGGCTGCAGATCTCGACTGCCCTGGGGAATGAAACTACAGTCGTTTGTTGAAAATCCCGAGGCCATTCTTCCAATACTCGAAAATCTGAAAGCCGATCCAGAGTTGTATGTGCGTAAAAGTGTGGCCAACAATCTCAATGATATTTCCAAGGACAATCCTCACATCGCATTAACCATTGCGAAATCCTGGTTGGGCAGTAGTGAAGAAACAGATTGGATTGTAAATCACGCCATGCGCGGTTTGTTGAAGGCGGGTAACAAAGATGCGCTCAAACTTTTTGGTCATCACGACTCAAAAGGATTTGTGGTAAATGGATTGACAATTTCTCCGACCAAACTAAAACTCGGCGACGCTGCACAATTCCAATTTCAAATTACAAATACTACTAAAAATCCTCTCGCTTGCCGGTTAGAATATGCTGTTGACTATATCAAATCAAATGGCAAACACTCACGGAAAATTTTTCAAATAACCAAACGTGAACTTGATCCCGGAGCACACAGCTTTAAACGAAGTCAGCGATTTCAGGACTTTACCACACGTAAACACTATTCTGGAAAACATTTCATTGCGATTGTGGTCAATGGGGTGGAGTTGGCGAAGGGGGAGTTTGGGCTAATGTGCTAATGTGTCTAATGTGCTAATCCCACGCTGCGCTCTGGACAAGTTGTGCTGACTGGCTGCATTTCTTCGATTGATTTGGAGTGGATCTACTTTTTTTGGAGACGTCATTCTACACGAGTAACAAGGGTAATGTGCTAATGTGGCTAATGTGCTGACTGGCTGCATTCCTTCGATTGATGTGAAGTGGGTCTGCTTTTTTAGGAGACGTCGTTCCACACGAGTAAAGCGGGAAATGTGCTAATGTGCTAATGTGACTAATGTGACTAATGTGCTGACTGGCTGCATTCCTTCGATTGATGTGGAGTGGGACTTCTTAATTCGGAGACGTCATTCCACACGAGTAACGCGGGAAATGTGCTAATGTGACCAATGTGGTCAAGAGGAGCACCGCCATCTTTTAACGCAAACAAAGCAGAACTCCTTCATCTTTCGCTTCATTTCCGGAGAGGCACAGAAATTTTGAGGATGTTGGCTTTGAAGAAGAGAGGACGCACTAGAAGCAGAACTCCTTCGTCGTTCGCTTATGTGCAAACAGAGAATCGCGATGCGATTGGGTTACGGAAGATCACGGCGTAAGACTCAGATTCCAAAAACAACAACTCTTTGCGTTCTCTGCGCGTTTTTCCTTTGCGGTCCCTTGCGGTTTCAACACCCGAAAATCCTTAGTTATTTGATGTCTTTCGGTCTGTATTTCAGGATTTTGACTATCATTGTACAGCCTTAGCGTATAATGTACACTTACTACTCCGAAATAGTGCATTTTTTGAGTCGAATCTTGCTTCGCCTTATCATAACCGGCGTTGTACTTTTAGGTGCTATGGATGTTTTTGGAACTCCGGTAACATTCTCTGTTGACATGTCTCAGCAAATTGTAAGTCCGAATGGAATTCACATTGCCGGTGATTTCCAAGGATGGGATCCTGCATCGACAGCCATGATTGACATGGGCAACGGTATTTATTCCATAACAATCGATCTGCCTCCCGGGACTTATTATTTCAAATTCATCAATGGCAATGCATGGGGCACTGATGAGTTAGTTCCAACCACCTGTGGAATTGACGATGGCAGTTTCAATTTCAATCGTGAAATAGTGGTTGGAACAAATCCCATCCTTTTGCCTGCGATTTGTTTCGGTGAATGCTCGACATGCACTACCGGAACTTACACCACAAATGGGAGTGCCGTTTACCTCGGTGGACAATGTCATGAAATCACCCAAAACACTATTTGGCAAAGCGGTGCCATTTGGTCGGATTCCGAAATCGATTTGAATATCAACTTCACTCTTCAGTTTGTACTTAATTTTGGAAATGCAGATATAGGTGCAGATGGAATGGCTTTCGTCTTACAACGATCAGGCAATGGAGCTCTAGGCAACAATGGTGGCGGACTCGGATACATGGGCATTTCACCATCACTTGAAGTGGAGTTCGACACATTCGAAAATCCGGAAAATGGAGATCCGGTTTATGATCATGTTGCTATCCAAAAAATGGGCGATGTTGTGCATTCTGGTCCCAATAATCTCGCACCTGCTGTCCAGATGTCATCCATGAGTGCCAATGTGGAAGATGGCTCAGATCACATTGTTGAACTAAAATGGAATGCAACAACTCATATTTTGGAAGTGTATTTTGATTGTGTTTTTCGCCAACAAATACAATACGATATGGTCAATCAGATTTTTGGTGGCGAGAGTCTTGTGTATTGGGGAATAACGGGCAGTACAGGTTCTGATACCAATATTCAGACTGCCTGCATTCAGCAAAACGCCCTGGTCGCTGAAGAGATGAGCATCTGCCCTGGCTCATTCGTTATGTTGCATGCAGGTGCGTCGATTGATGGTATTTACACCTGGACGCCAAATCTCTATCTGGATAATGCTTCACTGGCTAATCCAACTGCTCTTCCACCGGATAGTATCGCCTATTCGGTAACTGTAACGGATTTATGCAATCAAACAGTAACTCGCAACGTGACAATTCATGTTTTGGAAGATAATCCAGCCTGTGCAATACTTCCAGTGCGCATACTTTCATTTCATGGAGAACGAAATAATGGACAGATACAATTCACCGTGCTCGCCGAAACAGACGCATTGCATGAATCTTTTGTCATTCAAAAATCCAGGGATGGATTTGAGTTCGCAGATTATTTAGAGGATTTTTCAATAGATTGTCAGTACGCGCCATTCGCGGCGACAATGAGCGGCGATGATGATAATGAATCCATTTATTTCCGGTTGATGGAGAAGGATATTCATGGACGAAGACAAGTATCCTCAAACATAATTCACATTGCATTGGATGAATGGTCAGGGGTGTTTCGATACAGTCAGGAACTTCGGGCAATTCAATTCAACAATTCTTCTCCTCAAGTAAGCGTGTTAAGCATATTTTCTATAGAAGGAAAATTGCTTTCCGAAAAAACAATTGCTCCCAATTCGGGGATGAACATTTTCTACTTTCCAGAAATGGCAGTAGGAGTGCATTTGGCGGTTGTGAATTGTTCGAATGGAGAATCTCTCGTTTTGAGATTTGTAGTGAGGTGAATCAAAGATAAAAGATGCCAGACTCTAGACGCTAGACTTCTCAAAGGAGAGATTTTATCTCACGCCATTAAAGTTGCAATATGTTATTTGGTCTGATTAATCGCGAAGCGATCTCTGCGGTCTCTAATTATTCAAAACCCAAATCAAATCCTTGCGCAGCAAGCTCTGCGCACTCTGCGCGTTTTTCCTCTGCGGTCTCTGCGGTCTCTGCGGTTAAAAAGTCGAAAGCCAATTGACAAACTAAGCGCTTTCTAGTGCGCTCCTACCCCTGACCCCTAAAGGGAGAATTCGCGGAGGGTTCCAGTAAATTGAAAAAATTAATCTTCAAAAAAAAACGAAAGTACATTGTTCTGACAAATCGCGAAGCGATCTCTGCGGTCTCAAACTATTCAAAACCTAAATCAAATCCTTGCGCAGCAAGCTCTGCGCTCTCTGCGCGTTTTTCCTCTGCGGTCTCTGCGGTTAAAAAAACGAGAGCTCATTGTTTAGACAAATCTCGAAGCGATCTCTGCGGTCTCAAACTATTCAAAACCTAAATCAAATCCTTGCGCAGCAAGCTCTGCGCCCTCTGCGTGATTTTCCTCTGTGGTCTCTGCGGTTAAAAATCCGAAAGCCCTTTGTTCTGGCAAATCGCGCAACGGTCTCTGCGGTAAAAAAGTCGAAAGACAATTGATCACCTAAGCACATTCAAGTGCACTCCAAATAATTGCCCTCGCCTTTTCCATTTCTTCCATCGTTGTTATCAGTGGCGGAGCAATCCGAAATGACGACGTACACGATAAAAACCAGAATCCAATTAATCCATCTTCGAGGCATTTGGTTACAACCTTTTGAACGCGCTCAGGAGAATCGAGGTCGATGGCGAAGAACAATCCAATCTGCCGGATTTCTTTCACCAATGGATGTTTGCGAAGTTCAGTCGCCATCCAATTGCCTTTGGATTCTACTTCCTGCACAAATGCCTCAGTTCGATAAACCTCCAGTGTTGCAGCCACGGCGGCGCATATTACAGGATGCCCAGCAAATGTGCTTATGTGTCCCAACATCGGATCGTGGGTGAGCATCTGCATATTCTTTCTTGAAGAAACAAAACAGCCCACTGGCATTCCACCTCCCAATGCTTTTCCCAACACAAGAATATCGGGTTCTATGCCATATTGTTCAAATGCAAACATGGTTCCGGTGCGACCCATGCCGCATTGTATTTCATCCAATATCAAAAGTGCACCTAATTCATCACAGCGCTTACGCAACGCCAGCATATAGTCTTTGTCCGGAATTCTGATTCCAGCATCGCCCTGAATAGTTTCCATAATCACGCAGGCTGTCTCATCCGTGATCAACGACAAATCATCGGGAACATTGAATCCCATAAAATAGATGTCTGGCAACAAAGGGCGAAATGCTCCTTTCTTTGTCTCATTCCACGACACACTCATCGAACCATGTGTATTGCCATGATAAGCTCCCTGGCAGGATACTATGCGCGTCCTGCCGGTTACACGTTTGGCGAGTTTCAACGATGCTTCAATCGCCTCTGTTCCGCTATTTACGAAGTAACACGTATCGAGATTTGCCGGAAGAAATGCTGTCAACAATGACGCAGCTCGCTTTTGCGACTCATGCAAATATTCTCCATACACCATTACGTGCATGTGTTTGTCCAATTGCGATTTTATGGCAGAAATTACATGCTGATTGCCATGCCCGAGATGGCTCACTCCTACCCCACTCACAAAATCGATATAGGCTTTGCCCGCATTATCAAAAAGATAAATTCCTTCTGCTCTTTCTATTTCAATAGCAAAAGGAAACATCGTTGTTTGAGCAAGATGATGATCCAGAAAAATACTGTTTTCACTCATATTCAGCGAATGATAATTTCATCAGCAAAAATCCAACAGGTATCTCCGGCACCCAAATGCCACGCGGGTATCGATTGAAAGGCAGGATGGGCAACTACTTTCACAAAACGGCCATAACCACGCAGCGCTTTGTTGAACTGAGTGGTTTCCACCACATAACTGTCAATCGCATTTTCATTTTTGATTGTGCCCGCAGAAGCAAAACTTTTTCCATCATGCGAAATAAATATTTCTATTTCAGATGGAAACCATATCCATGATTTTATTTCCTGCAAACACGAAACAGATACAGAAGAGATCTGCTTCTCTGCGCCCAAATCAATCACCACTTCCATGTCTTTGCCACGAAAACCTTGCCAGGCGCCAGTTCTGAAATCATTGCCACCCAATCGCCCATCTATTAAAGCATCATTGCCTCCTGCATTGTACTGATTGTCATATTGACTAATTGTGATCACAGACAAATCATGCAAACGTTTTGTGAAGCTACCTATGCTTTGGTAGCTCACCGGATTTGTTGTACTATCCACATAACGAGCAGAGATCATTTTATCTTCATACAATTTGAATGAAAACGGTTTTTCTACCGATTCCAAATCAACGTAAGTAAGCGTCTCACCTGTTTCCGGTTCGACAATGGTATAGGTCAGTTCCAGATAACCCGTCCTGGCTTCTCCCGAAATGGTAATTTCTGTAGAGTCTTTGAATGATGTTTGTGGACCCGAAATGACAGGAGCCGGAAGAATAAGAAAATCGTTGACTTCCGATTCTGGCGTTCCAACTAAACCGAATTGTTTGTTGTGAATTGTTGCTACGCCTGAGTCCGTTTCTAAAGAACCTTTAATGGCCAAAAAATCAGATGAGCCTGGAGTGAACGCATACAAATCGCGCTGAGCAAGTACATACCAGGCCGACATTTGTCCGCAGTCTTCATTGCCGCACAATCCATCTGGTGTATTGTGGTATTGAGTGCGCATAATTTCTTCAACATACTTTCCGCATTTTTCTGGTGAGTCTGTATAGTTGTATAAAAATGCAAGGTGATGACTCGGTTCATTTCCATGAGCGTACTGACCAATCAATCCAGAAATGTCTGCTTGCTCGCGCCCTGTAGTTTCTGTTTTAGCAGTAAACAAATTGTCGAGGCGTTTTTCAAATTGTTCTTCGCCACCCATTGCTTTGATCAATCCATGGACATCATGCGGAACAAAAAACTGGTATTGCCAGGCATTGGCTTCGGTATAATTAAAATTCACTTCGTATGGATCAAAGGGTTCAATAAATCCTCCGTTTCTACGCGGACGCATAAAACCTGTTTTGGTGTCAAAAACATTCTTCCAGTTTTGAGATCTTTTGATAAATCGTTCGTAGACATCATCGTGACCAATGCTTTTAGCGAAGGTGGCAATGCACCAATCATCGTAGGCATACTCAAGCGTTTTGCTAACGCTTTCTGAAAATTGATCTGAAGGCAAAAATCCACTTTCCTCAAAAACCCTTTTATCACTTCCATAATCTGTAGCGGTTGCTACCATGGCTTCCAATGCCAATTCTTTATCAAAATCTGTAATTCCCTTCGCATATGCATCTGCAATGACACTTACGGCATGATAACCAATCATACAATCCGTTTCGTTGCCAGCCAATTCCCAAACGGGCAAATGACCAGACTCTTTGTACATATCAAGAAAGGTGCGAATAAAATCGCGCGTGCGTTCCGGTTCAATAGTGGTGAGCAAAGGATGCAACGCGCGGAATGTATCCCAAAGGGAAAAAACAGTGTAGCGCGTATATCCATTTGCGGTATGAATTTGTTTGTCCATCCCTCTGAATCGTCCATCTGCATCACTCCAAATATTGGGTGTAGTAGTGCAATGATATAAGGCTGTATAATAATTGTACTTTTCTTCTTCTGTTCCTTCCTTCAATGGAAGTTTCGCCATTTCATTTTCCCACTTTAGTTTTGCATCAGTACGGTATTTTTCGAAATTCCAATGTGGTGCTTCGGCGCGCAGGTTGGCTTCAGCTCCATCACAATCCACTCCGCTGATTCCAACTTTGATCATTACTTCATCTGTTACATCAAATTTCAGACTGAAAACCTGCACTTGTTCCATTACGGTTTCATTCTTGCCAGATGTTGCATTGAATTCCTGGTACATGATATCGAGTTGGGTAAAATCACGAAATGGTTTATTAAAAACCGCATAGAAATAACAATGTTGCTCGGGCGCCCAACCTTTGGAAACGCGGTATCCATAAATTACGGTATCTCCGATAGTACCAATGTCGTAATACAACAATTCATCGCGGTGCATCATATCGATGAATAAGCGGCACGAATCGCCGTGAGCAAAACTATACTTGTGAATACCTGTGCGCTCTGTGGAAGTCAATTCTGCTTTGATGTTGTAATCATCTAAAACAACGCTGTAATACCCGGCCTCTGCGCTTTC
>JBJXFC010000385.1:0-30501 GCA_046153915.1 Flavobacteriales bacterium | reverse complement strand
CAATCTTCAACCTGCCTTAAAACCAGATCATCAAAAAATCATCCCTGATAATTCCCCGTCATGAAAACAACAATTCCATCCTTCATCAAAACAGAAGATCAACAATTATTAAAACTTCAACAGATCGTCCAAAGCGCTATCGAAGAAGAAAAGCTAATCGTTGACAGGATTTTGAACGAGCCAAAAGAAAAGATTACGAGAGCGCAGTCCATTTCTGATAAGGTAGCCCAATTTGGAGGATCCTGGAATTTCATTATCGCTTTTGCCATTGTACTTTCCGTTTGGATCATATTCAATATTGCGTCTCCGAAATCCATTCGGTTTGACCCCTACCCATTTATTCTGATGAATTTGGTTTTATCTGCCATCGCTGCTCTTCAGGCTCCTATCATCATGATGAGTCAAAATAGAAAAGAAGAAAAAGACCGCAAACGAAGTGAGAATGATTACATGATCAATCTCAAGGCGGAGCTCGAGTTGCGCATCCTGCATCAAAAGGTGGATTTGCTTATCGAAGAACAAATCAAAAACCTCTTCGCGAGTCAGGCCGAACAATTGGAATTATTGAAAAAAATTCAAAACCAGATATCTTCTTAAACACATACTGGTTTTACTCCGGACAAACCGTGCCAAAATCTCCGATGAAAATGATCAGATCACTCACTCCTACTTCACCGCTGTGATCGAGATCTGACTGGCACGTTGTATCGCATTCAAAAACGCAGGAAAGATCATCTATCGTCGCTTCGGGATTGTAATTCAAAGCTTGAGGATATCGACATCCCGAAACGATACACGAACCGTCATCTTCGGTAGCGAGCGGATTGTAATTTGTTGCTATTGCATTTGTGCACCCCTGAATGGTGATTCCTCCACCGATGCAAAATACTTCGTTCACTTTATCGGCCAATGGAGTAGATGCGACGATTCCACTTCCGGGTGAAGTTTCGATGTAATCACCGGTAATCTCCCAAACGATGGCTCCTCTCAAATTTTGATCGAGGATGTATTGTGCTTTTAAAGCAACTGAAAGTGTATCATCGTAACTCACAAAGGTCTGCAATCCATTGATACCATTCAGGTAAGGAACCTGTGCATTGTTGTCCCAATGAGACTCAAATAGATTTTCGTTGAGCACAATGTTGTAGTAAAGCGGTGTTCCTTCATCTGCCGCAAATGTTATGTTATCCGCAGAATTGCCTTGAACAGGCGCAAATAAATCTGGCGCACTTGTGGTTTTAAAACTCCTGCCATAAAATGGAATTCCCAAATTTATTTTGGATGGATCTACGCCATGAACGTTGGTAAGCGTTGTGACCGCGGCAGCACAATTAAAGGATGGATCGCCTTGAATTGGCGCAAACAAAGGTGAGTTATGATTGCAGATCGGATCCCAGGTTCCGAAAAAATCATAACTCATCAAATTTATGAAGTCGAGAATTTCGGTTACTGCATTCCAATCGATGTTTTGCATGCTAACCGATGATGCCGAGAATGCGGCCGTAACCAGATATTCTTCGCCCGTGGAAATGGAAAGAACATCCAGTGAGTCGCGAATTTCGGAGAGCAACAATGTGAAATTCTCTTTCTCAGTTTGATTTGCCGGGTATTCCCAATCGATATCGATACCATCGAAACTAAAATCTGTTATAAGATTCGTGCAATGATCAGCAAAATGTGCACGCTTCGCCGGATCTGATGCAATGCCCGGAAAATTGGTACTGAGTGTCCAACCTCCCAGCGATGCAAGTAATTTCACATCGTTCACTTCACATTGATAGGGCAATGAAAGACTGAAATCATGCTCATTTAATTGCCAGTTCATTGGCCCAAGCAATAGATTTTCGTCTGCCCATGTATCCGTAGATAAAAGTGATCCATCCGTTTGTGGTGCAAAGAATGAATAATTCAGTACGGTATACTTCGAATAATCAATGGTCATCGGATTTACAAGTGCCGCGCGATCATACCATTGCCAATTGGGATAATAACCCACCATTTCTTTGCAAGGCGATTGAGCAAAAAATTGAAAAGACAGTAATAACAAAACAGGAAGAAAGTAAAATTTCATTGGTTGCAGATTTCACCCCAAATCTAGAAAGGAGAAGGAAGACTTCAATACACCGTTAAAACCGATACAAATTATTCTTGAATTCCCATCCTGTATTGATTGGATTCTGGCAGATTCGGCCTTTTATCAATTGATATCCTCACTTTAGGCCTTATCTATGCACCATGATTTTCACCAGCTTCAGAGAAGCAATTGTACGCGATATACCCGCCATTCAATCAATTCGTAATTCTGTAGCCGAGAATTTAATCAATGATCCACTCCTGATCTCTGATGAGCGTTGCGCCGATTTTCTCGAAAACAAAGGAAAAGGTTGGATTTGTGAAGTAGATGGATACCCCGTGGGATTTGCTATAGCTGATCTGCAAGGCAAGTCGGTTTGGGCCTTGTTTGTTCGCCCAGAATTTGAGAACCGCGGAATTGGTAAGAAACTGCACACCCTCATGCTCAATTGGTATTTCAGTCAATCAAACGAACACCTGTGGCTGAGTACAGAAGAATCTTCGCGCGCTGAATTGTTTTATTGCCTGAATGGCTGGACAAGCGTTGGTATGCCCAATGAGCAAATGGTTGAATTTAAAATGACCCGCGAAAACTGGGCGAGCCAGTCGTCAGATCTTCCTCATGAATCGCTATTGGAAGAAATACTTTGACATAAGACACAATCATTCTTCACAGCAAAAATCCCGGCGCTTTTGATACACACCGGGACTTCGCATTGACCTTCTTCCTCTTTATTTGCGACCTCTTCTTCTCCGAGGTTCCTGATTTGCCAGTTGTTGTTTCTTCGACAATTCCAATTGCTCCTGACGCAACTTGAATTGCTCTTCAGTAATCATCGTATAATACACTTCGAGTGTGTAGTACAATTGAATACTTGGCTCTTCAACATCCGCATTCAGCACTTTGTCGAATTGATTGTATGGCACCCTGTCATAAAAGATGGTTTTATTCTTTTCTGCTGTTTGCACAATAAATTGCTGATTGAAGGCATCTGCAGTAAGGCTACCGTCTACTTTGATGGTATTGTTTTTACCAATTACATTGATGTTACTTTCTCTCAACCCTAGAGCATAACTCACAGCATGAGGCGAACTTCCGCTGTAAAAAGCAGTATACGATTTGTAGCGCTCCATGGGATATACGCATTGAAATCCATCTGCCATGGAATAAATATCCAGATGCAATTGCAATGAACTGTAGGTTGCTTTTTTGGTATCAATAACACTCAATGCTGCTTTGCGCAATTCTTCATAATAAGACTGCACTCCGTCGATATTGTATTCGACTTTCACAAGGTCATACACATCGACAAATGCCATCTCAGAAATAATGCGATCCAATACATCGTGATTTCTAAATAACACGTGAATGTTTTTCTTCATCTCCAATCCGGTGGGAACTTCAATAGACCTCTTGCTGAATTTTTTCTCCTCAATTTTATAAGCGTAGGTTGGCACCATGGAAACGGCATCGATGTGGATATCTGCATCTGCAATACCAAGCAGGGCAAGGGCAAATCGAACCTGAGCAAGACGCCCCTGCAACAGACTGTCAACCTCGTATGCATCACGTCCGGTTTGAGTCATGGCAAAAATGGCCGTGTAACTTGTCGCCTTCACGTTCATCATCACCTCTGCTTTCAGGCTGATGTTGCTGCCTGCCGGGGTGTTTAATGCCACGCGCATTTTGTCGGGTACCTGGTATGGATTGTTGTACAAATAATTGCCCGCGTCCTGTGCAGTTGTGATCCCATTGAATGCAAGGAGTAAGCAGAATGTTAAGTAGAATGCTGTATTTTTCATGTTGAAAATGGATAAGATTTGGAAGTGACTACATGCACATTCCAATCCCGTTCATTTCAAATGAAAAAAAGATTACCCCAGTTGCGGACTGAATAGAAATTTGTTGGGACTAACCAATTGTGTTTTCACAGCATACATCACAATGGCAGCTGTATTGTTGACACCTAATTTGGAAAGAATATTCTTGCGGTGTGTATTGACAGTATGGGGCGAAAGAAATAATTTTTCTGCGATCTCCACATTGGTATATCCTTCAGCAATCAAGGTGATGATTTCCAATTCGCGCTCACTGATATTGACTGGTTCGCAAGTGAGCTCAGTAAGATCGAGATCATTTACATCGATGGCCTCTTTGCGGATGGTATTCAAAATCTGTCCACAGAAAAACTTCCCTCCTCTTCCCGTTTCCCGAATGCTTTCTACAATCTCATGGATATCACAGTCCTTTTTGATATAGCTGGTAACGCCTGCGCGAAGAGCATTCACAATGGTATGCCCACTTTGTTCGCCTGTTATGGCCACAAACTTTATTCTTGGGTTGATGCGATTGCATCGGGGAATGGCATCTATGCTGAAATCCCTTGCCGCAAAATCTATTAGAACCACATCTGTCGCAAAATTGCGCACCATCTCCACCAATTGCTCCTCTGAAGAAGCCTCGCCGGCAAGCTCCAGATCGCTATACTGACTAAGTATGGCATTCAGGCCAGTGCGAATGAGGTGGTTGCTATCAGCGATGATGACTTTCATAGATCGGTGGCAAATATCTTATTAAAAACGATTCCAAATAATAAAAATTATCCCCGTTGAGGTTAAGATGTTCACATTCCTTGATTCTCAGGTGCTTTGGGGCCTTTACCATCCAAAAGTTTTATTGAAAACCCGATGTGATTAACTTTTTAATGCCTTCCCGAATTGGATGAACATCCCGATGAATTTTGAAGATATGAAGTTCTTCCGCACCAAATGGGTCATAATCACTAGCATTTTAGTTGTTATGATTTGGCTTTTGTGGCGAAACAGATATGACGTAGCCGAATGGGTTCGGGATAAACTGGGGTATGAATTGCCTGAAGATCCTCGGCCCGCTGGCGTGAGCGATCTGGAATGGGCAGAAACCAACTACAAAGAAGAAATCGCTGAACTTTCGAAAGAGTACGAGGTTCCCTATGAATACCTGATGGCACTTCTTGTGCTGGAATGCAGCGGCGAAAAACCTGCAGGACATCGCTTTGAAAAACACGTCTTTAATCAACTCAAAAAGGTCAGGGATGGCAAACAACGAAAATTCGAGAACATCAAACAAAATCATCTGAAAGATGTGGATGAGGAGGGATTAACCAATTTGGCAACCAGCTGGGGGCCGTTTCAATTGATGGGCTACAAGGTTATACCCATGGGTGTAAACGTGCATGATATCCGAAACGAAGACGACGCCTCACGGTATGGCGTGCAATGGATCAAAGAAGAATATGGCCATTTTCTGAAGAAGAAAAAATGGAAAGACGCATTTCATTATCACAATACAGGTCAACGTTTTCCACTTTCAGGCCGCAGCAAAACCCACGATCCATATTATGTGAGCGATGGACTTAAATACATGAAGTATTTTGCTGAACATTCTCCTTTGCCACCAGTGATGGAAGCAGGCAAAAAGAAATAACGAATCCTTTAACCAAATCAATTTCCTTATTGAATCAATGAGGTTATTTTCGCTCCATGAAAATCGAACAGATTTATACCGGCTGCCTCGCTCAAGGTGCTTATTACATAGAAAGTGAAGGTGAATCAGCCATCATCGATCCGCTGCGCGAAACTACTCCTTATATTCTAAGGGCAAAACAGCATGAGTCGCAGATTAAATACATATTCGAAACTCATTTCCATGCAGATTTTGTAAGTGGTCACATCGACCTCGCACGGAAAACCGGCGCCGAAATTGTATTTGGCCCGGGGGCAAAAACGGAATATGCCATCCATGAAGCTGAAGACGGCGAAGAATTCAAAATTGGCAAATTGACAATCCGCGTCTTGCACACTCCCGGACATACACTGGAAAGCACAACCTATCTTTTGTTGGATGAAAACGAAAAACCGTATTGCATTTTTACCGGAGATACACTCTTTATTGGCGATGTTGGAAGGCCAGATCTAGCAATCAAATCCAATCTGACACAAGAAGATCTTGCAGGAATGCTTTTTGAATCGTTGCGAAATAAAATAATGACACTTCCAGATGATGTAATTGTTTATCCGGCGCATGGAGCTGGCAGTGCCTGTGGTAAAAACATGAGCAAAGAGACCTGGGATACTTTGGGCAATCAAAAACAAGCGAATTACGCTCTTCGAAGTTCAGTAACACGAGATCAGTTTATAACCGAACTCACAACGGGAATTCTTCCAGCCCCTCAATACTTCGCAAAAAATGCACTCATCAATAAAACAGGCTACGAAAGCCTCGACGCAATAATGAAACGCGGAGTGCAGCAATTAACCGCAGACCAATTTGAAGCTATAGTAAACAGCGAAGGTGCACTGATGTTGGATACCCGCTCTTCGACAGAATTTGCTCTGGCGCATATTCCAAATAGTATTTTTATTGGGATTGACGGACAGTTTGCACCATGGACCGGAGCTTTGATTACAGACATCGATCAGCCTATCGTTTTTATCGCTGATTCAGGTCGCGAAGAGGAAGTAGTGATGCGACTCAGCCGCGTTGGTTATGACCATACCCTAGGTTATTTGTCGGGTGGAATTGATGCATGGAAGGCTGCAGGCAAAGAAGTAGATACTATACCAAGCATTTCGGCAAACGACTTTGTTGCCAAAAACGCTCTCCACGAAGAACCCGTTCTGGATGTGCGTCGTCCGGGTGAATTTGCCGGAGGTCATTTGTCTCAAGCCATCAATCTTCCTTTAGACAACATCAATGAATCCATTGAACAACCTGATAAATCAAAACCATACTTTGTGCATTGCGCCGGTGGTTACAGATCAGTGATTTATTTAAGTATTCTCAAATCAAGAGGATACAATAACCTCACAAATATTGAAGGTGGCTGGGGAGCCATTTCCAAACTTCTGCAGGAAGAAAAAGCAATGTAATTCGGATGTCGAAAGCGATTATCGAAAAATTAAAACCGCTGCTGGTAAAAGGAGTTGGTGTGAAACAAATACGCGTAATTGCAGAAGACGCGGCCATAGAGCCACACATCTATAAAGCGCTCGTTCAGCTAATTGAAGATGACGATACAACGTGCAGGATGAAAGCCTCATGGGCTTTAGCAAAAGCCTCGGAAATCAATCCGGAGTTTGCCGCTCCTTTTGTTGATCTGTTTATGCGAATTATCCAAACGGAAAAAACTGGTGGAGTGGTGAGAGAGATTTACAAAACACTGGCTTGTATTTCAATCCCGGAATCGTACGAAGGTCTATTTATTGATACTTCCTTTGCGATGCTCCATTCTGTGGAATCTGATCTTGCCGTGAAGTACCATGCAAAACTCATTCTGACGAAGTATGTCAAGAAATATCCCGAGCTCAAAAACGAATTCATCGCTTCACTGCAGTCTGTTGCAGATTCACACTCGGATGCCTGGAAAGTTCAAATCTTAAAAAGCATAGCCAAACTGGAGAAGGTTAAGTAAGTCTTCAAACAGAATAAAAAAAAAGGGCTGCCTCCTGATGAAGCAGCCCTTTCTATTTCTAAATCTTATCGATTATTCTTTTATGAATGAAAGAACTTTTTGTGCACTTCCATTGCGAACCATCAACAGATAATAACCAGACTCCAGTGATGAAACATCCATGGAATGTCTGCGGTATTGACTGTTGTTCATGATTGTTTCACCCATTACAAGTTTGCCATCAACACTCAGTACAGAAATTTGAATGGCATCTGTTTTTGAGAGGTTATTGATGTCTACAACCATACCTGTATTAGCAGGGTTTGGATAAATGGTGAAATCAATATCCAATCCAATGAAGCCATCATTGCCGCCATTGTCGTTGTAAATGCATGATCCATCGTCCATTGTAGCAGCAGGGTTGTAATTCAAAGCAGCAGGATCGATACAGCCAGCTACATCACCACAAGCAGCATTTACACCAACAAGGTCTGTAGTATTATCACCATACAGAAGCGAACCTTCAGCGTAAGTGCCATTGCCATAAATCATATAATAAGCACCATTCCAGCCATCACCCCATGAATCATTCATCACCATGGAATAACAACCGTCAGGCAAGCATACATATTCTGTGTATGTGTTCCAGCTTGAGTATCCATTGCCAGATGCCACTTCTACACCATCACTATTCACCAGACTCCATGAAACTTCTGAACCCCACAGTTGAGTTGCGATGTAAACTGTAATCAGATTATCAGTGCAATCTTCTGCATAGATGCAAGAACCGTCGTCTTCGTTTGCATAAGGATTGTAATTCAATGCCGCAGGATCAGTACATCCGCTAATCACCGGAATGCAATCGTTTGAATTAATGCCAAAGATCGCAGTACCCTCAAATAATCCAAAAGCAAGTGAGAACGATCCAACATACAAACCATTTGTAGTTACTTCCATGTAACCGCCGCCATCCCAGCCATCGCCAAATGAATCGTACATATTAAGTACATAACATCCATCGGTGAAACAGCCATAGAAGAGTCCTGCTCCATATCCACCAGCAACTACGTTTCCGTTTTCATCTACAACACTGAATGAAATTTCATTTGGGAACTGTCCGCCAACAACATTGAACACCACAAGATTTGCTTCGCAGTCCTGAACATATACACAAGAACCATCGTCGATTGTAGCCCATCCGTTGTAGTTCATTGCATTTGGATCAGTGCAGCCGTATACATCATACCAGCAATATCCGTTATCCGCTGTTGCGGCCGGGTCGTAGTTTGATGCCGCAGGATCTGTGCAGCCATACACTTCGCCGCAAGTTCCATCTATACTGAATTGCATGGTAGCCACCTGTTCTGTTGATCCAGGCTGCCCGGTTACAATTTGAATTCCGTTTGAGTTCACCCAGAAATAACCGCCGTACCAGCCAAATGGCCCGGCATTGTTTGACATATAGGCTGTGTAACAAACACCAGGCTGAAGGCACAGGCTTGTAGTAAAAATCTGGCCATCGCTAAGTCCTGAAACATAAATGACTTCATTTCCCTGATCGTCGTTGATTTGGAATTCAACCTGACCGCCACTTGAAAAAGTGCAGATGTACAATGTTGAGTTTATGCTGCCCGGACCGTCGCAGTATTCACAAGATCCATCATCAATTGTTGCATAATATGAATAATTTATTGCTGCTGGATCCGTGCATCCTGAGTAGATGCAACTATTGTCATTGTAATCAGCTTCGGCATTGTAATTCTCTGCATTTGGATCAGTGCAGCCACCGAGAAAATCCGGAACGCATCCTTCGGAATTGATACCAAAGGCACCAGCACCGATTGAAGTAAACGTGTCAAGTGTATATGTGCTCATTGTGCCACCAAAAGTGACAGTAAGAACAGCACCATTCCAGCCATCACCCCACGAATCATACATCATAATGGTGTAGCACCCGTCTGGAAGACACAAATCTTCAATAAGAAATTGCAAACCATACAATGGTGGACTCACATAGACGATATTACCATTTTCGTCGGCTATTGTAAATGAAACTTCCCCTGGAAATGTTCCTCCAGTGCAGTTTAGATTCACATTTGTAGTGCCTTCTTCACAAACTAAAGGATAGGTGCAAGAACCATCATCCGAATTCGCATCTGGATTGTAATTGCCTGCTTCAGGATCCGTACAACCTGAAACATTCGTGCAAGTACCATCCAATGAAAAGACAACGTTTTCAGATGTCAAATTAACATTCAGTGATTCATTGATCAATTGCTCTCCATTGGTATTGATCCAGAAATAACCATTGTACCATCCTGTGTTGCCTGCACTGTTACTCAGCTGTGCAGTATAACATTCACCAGGAACAAGGCATAATGTATAATAAGCGATTGCATTGTTGTTAAGACCGGAAACGGTTGCGATTATATTTCCCTGACTATCCACAATATCGATGGCTATTTCACCACCATTGGCAAATGCACATACATACATGAGTGCATTCACGCTGCCAGGTCCATTGCAGTATTCACATGATCCATCATCAGTATTTGCACCAGGATTAAAATTTATAGCATTCACATCAGTGCACCCTTCATACAAGCAGGAACCATCGTCTGAGGTTGCTTCAGCATTGTAATTTGAGGCATTCGGGTCAGTACAACCAGCAAGAATCGCCAGGCAGTTGACGCTAAGACCGTAAGTACCGCTTTGAGATCCAAAACCACCAACGCGAACGAGATACGTTTCGCCAGCTTCTGCGATGAACGACACAATAGACCGGAGATTACACGCATCGTCATTGAAAGCAACACATGACAAAGCGCCGCATTCGCCAGAATAAACACTCAAAAATGTGTCGAAGCTGGAAATTGGATCGCACGTAGAAATCGTGATTTGATTTCCTTCAGGTGTATTTAGCGCATACCAAATCTGACCATTTGAAGATGACATAGAACTACATACTCCATAGCCAGATGTTGCGTTGTCTGAAGGCACACCGAGGGTTGATCCCACAATCACTTCTCCATTGCATTCCAGAGCAATAGGATCTGAACAAACTTGACCAGGTGATTGTGCCAATAGATTGCTTCCGAAGCATACCAGAAACACAACTACGAGAGATAGTAAAAGATTTGATTTCATTGGTAAGGTATTAAATTGTAAAGGTTTGGTCTGACAATAATAAGCCAAATCATACTGTAGACTTCACATTTTTATAAAATGTTGTCTGTGAGTGAAAACTTTATGAAATTACTCCGCTGCCAATCAATTCCTCTCCGTCATACCAAGCTGCAAATTGTCCGCGTGCAATTCCTTTCTGAGACTCTGTGAATAAAACATAAATGCCATTGGATCTGCAAATCAACCGGGCATTTACCAAAGGTTGTCGATAACGAATACGAACCTGATAATCAACCGATTCACCCTGCTTCAATGCAAGATCTGGTCGAACCCAATGCACTTCTTTTTTGGGAATAAATAATCCATTGCGGTGAAGTGCTGGATGCAACTCACCTTCTCCCACATAAACAAGGTTATCGGTGGCACTGGTTTCAACTATAAACAATGGATTTTGATGCCCGCCTACCCCAAGTCCTTTGCGCTGTCCAATGGTATAATAATGCGCTCCCTGGTGATCGCCGATTACTTTGCCCAGGTATTTATGGAAAACAAATGGTTTGCAGATTTCAGCAATGACTTCCTCGTCTTCACTCTGACCATCCCAAAATTTCTCAGGAAACATTTTTAAGTCTGCCGGCACTTCGATAATTTTTCCGGGCTTCGCTTTCAATTGCTGTTGCAGGAATATCGGCAATTTTACCTTGCCAATAAAGCACAATCCCTGGGAGTCTTTCTTCTCTGCATTTGGCAAACCTATTGCATCAGCAATTCGCCTTACCTCTGGTTTGGTGAGATGTCCAATTGGAAAGAGGGCTCTCGACAATTGTTCCTGACTAAGCTGGCACAGGAAATAACTCTGATCTTTGTTCTTATCAACACCCGCGAGCAGTTTATACACAGTCTGATTGCCTTCTGATTTAAATTCATCCTTCCGGCAATAGTGACCTGTTGCAACAAAATCGGCATTTAGACTCAGCGCAGCTTTTAGAAAAATATCAAATTTTACTTCGCGGTTGCAGAGAATATCCGGATTGGGTGTGCGTCCGGCTTCGTATTCCCGAAACATGTAATCCACAATGCGAACTTTGTATTCTGCGCTCATGTCGAGTACCTGAAAAGGAATGCCCAAATGTTCTGCCACCAGCATCGCATCATTGCTATCATCAATCCAGGGACACTCATTGTTGATTACAACCGATTCATCATGCCAATTGCGCATAAATATCCCCACAACCTCAAAACCCTGCTGCTGAAGCAGATACGCCGTAACAGCAGAATCAACCCCTCCTGAAAGACCAACAACCACCCTTTTTGACATAGTGCAAAAGTAATAGGTGTGACACAATTTTGCGGAAAACAGGATTCTCAAACATCCTCTGTTAGTCAACGAGATACCTCAAATTCTTTAACTCAATTGACTCTAATCCCAAGATTTTGAACCTTTTTACTTGTATCTCGTTAATTTTGTATGTGGCAACCCTTTGAACCTGTTGTCGTCTAAATTACGTCTTTGGTGGCAGAAAGCAGACACTTACAAGCACTTATTGATGGCTGTCTCAAGGGAGATAGAAAGTCGCAACAAGCGCTGTATAAGGCTTTTTATGGAAAAATGAAAGTCGTTTGCATGCGTTACACCCGAGACAGCGATCAGGCAATGGATGTCGTTCAGGAGGGATTTGTGAAAGTGTTTGCAAACCTCGAGAAATACACCGGAGTGGGATCGTTTGAAGGATGGATTCGGAGAATCATGGTGAATTTATCCATTGATCGCTTCCGAAAGCTGAAACATGATTTTGTTCTTTTGAGCGACAACCGAAGTGTTGAAGATTGGGAAGATGAGGTAGAAGAAGAAAATCAAGCCGATGAAGAAATGGATGCCATTTATGACATCCGACCAGAGCAGATCATTGATGCCATGCAGCAATTGAGCCCTGCTTATAGAACCGTTTTTAACTTATATGTGTATGAAAACTATACACATCAGGATATTGCAGAAGCGTTGGGCATAAGTGTAGGTACAAGCAAAAGCAACTACGCCAAAGCCCGCAAAAACATAAAGAAACTTTTACTCAAAGACCTGAGGAAGACCAATGAGCAAAACTTTAACACCATTTGAAAATCATCTGAAAGACGCTATGTCCAACTACGAGGCACCTTATGATGCCCAGGGTTGGAACGATCTTCAGAAACGTATTTCAGGACGATCGACCGGGCAGGGTGCCTGGGTCGTTGCTTTGTTATCTACCGTATTGGTCATTGCAGCAGGCACTACTGCCATTTACCGCAACCGCAATACACCGGCAATAGCCAAAGTGAGTCACGCTGAAGCTCGATTTGCAAAACAATTTGACATTAAGAATGATGCAAATGCCAATTCCTCGCAAGCATTCATGGAGCATTCAAATGTTGTCAGTCCGGGAAATTCAAACCAAACTATACAATCTGCACCTGTTCTAAACTCAAATCACAATGCAAGTGCAATTCAAAACAATATTGTAAATCCTGTTGCTGATATTCAGACTTCAAATCCTTCTGATCCAGCCTTAGGCGCTGCCACCAGCAATGCACCTGCAGTCGCCATTGTTTCAAATATGAAAGAAGCATGTCAGGGTGTTGAAGTAGAATTTCAGGTTCAGCAACCTACTGAGGTAACTTACCTGTGGAACTTTGGTGATGGCCACTTCAGCCAAAAGGTGAGCCCAAAACACAAATTCAACAAACCAGGCAAATACGATGTTTCGCTATCTATTACAAGTACTGACGGTCAGATCTCAACCACTGTAATAGACGATATGATCACCATTCACCCTGCTCCGAATGCATCGTTTGAATGGGATTTTGTAAATGAAACTCCGGAAAATCCAACCGTCAAAATCATCAATACAAGCGAACATGCCAGTTCATATTCATGGAAATTTGCTGACGGACAATCTTCAGATCAACTCAATCCGATTCGCACTTTTGACTCCAATGGAAAGAACACTGTGATTCTGGAAGTGATGAATGCACAAGGCTGTTCAGATGTTGCAATCAAGACTATTTCAGTGAATGCAGAATACAACCTCGATGCGACTAAAACCTTCAATCCGAATGGAGCACTATTTATGCCTTCGTATTTGAAGAATAACAAATCAAACTTCACTCTTTCCATATTCTCTGCTGATGGACGCAAGGTCTTTGAAACGAATAATCGCAGCAAAGGCTGGGATGGTAAATTGCCCGACGGCTCCGTGGCTGCTTCTGGCGCGCAATTCAGTTGGAAGGTGATTCTGTCAAACGATAATTCTCAGGATGAAAAATATTTCAACGGTACTTTAACGATTAATCCTTAACCAAAACAGACATCATTTGATGTGTTTACAACCCGGAGCTTAAACCACTCCGGGTTTTTTTGTGAATAAATTGTTCGATATTCTGCATACAGCAACATTTCGGGGTATTTTTGCGACTACCTAACTGAGCTATTACACATGTGATTTCCCTTCCTGACCAGTGCACCGCTTAAGTCGGCACATAACGATTTTTCTGTTTCTGATTTGTTCCATGTTTGCGCATGCACAAATACAGACAAGCCCGTCGTCTGCGCCCTGCACATGCGACGGTTCGGTATCCTTTCTAAATCCTGTTCCCGGCTCCGCAACTTATTCTGTTCTCGACAATACAGGTTTACCGCTGCAAATCGAAACGAATGCAAGCGGAACTTTCAATTTTGGCGGACTCTGCCCTTCCCTGTTCACCTTGGAAATTGTTCAGAACGGGACCACAGAAATCCTGGTATTCAATATTGAAGGTGGCAATGCAAATCCAGGCAGCGCAACTGAAACCTCAATCTGTTCTACAAACGGCAATTCAAATTTGAATGGATATGTAACCGGAATTTTGGCGGGAGGTTCGTGGACCGATCCAAATGGAAACGTACACAGCGGCACATTTAATCCGTCAAATGATAGTCCCGGTCTGTATTCTTACACCGTCCAAAGCGGCGGTTGCGATGTTGTTACGGGTGTTTTGATTAACCTTATACAAAATGCAGACCCCGGCGATTATGTGAACTATCTTATCTGTGAAGATTACGTTCCGTTTTTGATGACCGACTGGATGGATGATCCAAACGGTGAATGGTTCGATGATCTCGGTAATCCCATTAGCGGCTGGTTTGATCCTGCTTCCATGAATACGGCCACCTTTGTATATATGATTGATACCGTGATTGGCTGCCCTCCAGTTTTTGCTTCGATGACCGTTACTGAAAATTTGATTCCGGATGCCGGTACAGACGCTACGGTCTTGGTTTGCTCCAATGGTATTCCTTTTGACATGACAGACTACCTCGGTGGAAATCCACAAACAAACGGGCAATGGTATGATGCTTTCAACAATCAGGTAGCCGACATTTTTGATCCCATTGTGATGACAGAAGGTGTGTATCGCTACCGCGTGAATGGACAGGCACCATGCAACGACGTAAATTCATATCTCACCATCGTTTTTACAGATACCAATCCATCTGGATCAAGTGCTTCCATCAATTTGTGTTCTAATGGAAATGCAATTAATATGCTCGATCAACTTGGCGGAAATCCTGTAGCTGGCGGATCCTGGACAAATGCATCAAACCAGGTGGTTGACGCGCTTTTTAATCCACAAAATGAAACGGCTGGAAACTATTTCTATTATTACCCCAACGTAGGCTGCTCGCCAGGCAATGCGACCCTCACCATTGCTGTAGAAACTTTGCCCAACGCAGGACAAAACAACAGCATCACTATTTGTGAAACAACATCGTCCGTTAATCTCACCGGATACCTCAGCCCGGGCACAAACAACAGCGGTGCCTGGACCAATGATAACAACCAGATAATTACTCCTACCGTAGTGATAACTGGCCCCCTGAATGAAGTCTATACTTACACTGTAAATGGCAACATATGTCCGGATGATCAATCTTCTATTACCCTGGTAGCAGAGAGCGAAACACCCTCGCCAGGCAATACTCAACTCACACTTTGCTCTGAATCTGACCCTGTCGATCTCAATGATTTGTACTCCATCGACAATCTCATCTTCGAAGATAATTTGGGCAATGTTATCAGTTCTATTTTTGATCCTGCTTCCAATAACTCTCAGGATATCACTGTAATTTCTCCCAGCTTAAACAGTTGTCCAGACGGTAGCTCTGTTATTTCCATTGAAGTGGAGCTGCCACAATTTGAGAATGACAGCATTCAAATAGAAGTATGCAATTCCACAGGAGTCTTTGACCTCAATACAACAAATAATAACATCAATTTTGCAAATGGAAATTGGTTTGATGCTTCTGATATCATGGTGGATTCCCAAATTATTCTGAACACAGAAATCCAGACAACTTTTTATTTCGAAAGCAATGCACAGGATATATGTGAAGCAAGTGTCTTTTTTGTGGAATTCAATTCATTCTCCCCAATAGATGCAGGTCCGGATGATGACGTCGTTTTTTGCGCCACCGACGATGCGGTATTGCTTGCAAGTTTACTTCCCATTGCATCTGGTGGAATGGGGCAATGGATGTTCGAAAACGAATTATTTCCAGAAGTTCAAATTGATCCGGAAACAGCCAATTCCGGAATTTATGCATACACTATTCCGGCCAATGGACCTTGTCCGGCTGATATGGCTTACCTCGATGTTTTTATTCAGAATGGTATAACCTACAGCGCTGGCCCTGATATAGAAATATGCCAGGGTGATGGGCTCGTTATAATTGGACAAGACAATCCCGCAGGATGCACATTTGAATGGAGTCCGGCACAAAATTTAGCTACACCACTTAATTCTACAACCAGCGTGGATATCGAAAACACCCTGGCTGTGCCTGTTACGTATAGCTATGAAGTTGAAGTAAGTGATGGTATTTGTGTTGTGCAGGATACAGTGCAGGTAACCATAAATCCATTGCCCAATCCGCAACTTGAGATGGAATACAATACCTGCTTTGATGAAGCAATAGAATTGAATCCAAATACGAGCGGAAACTTCACCTGGGAGCCTGCTTCACTTTTCTCAGATCCGCTGGCACCCGTGCAAATTTTTTCTCCGATTGATACCGTTGAAGTATCAGTTTCAGTCGAAAATCAGTGGGGTTGCAGCAGTCAGGATTTAACCACGGTTATTGTTCATCCCGTTCCATATCCTGTCTATTTAATTGAAACCATTCATAGCTGCCCGCCTGTGAATTGGGCTTTTGCATTGGACAGCTCGAGCACGAACTGTGATTTTGTGCAATGGGACTTTGGTCAATTGGGCATTTATCAAGGCAACTCCATAAGTTCTGCGGCCACAGAAAGTGGTTACTACGCATGCGAGTTGACTGTTACAAGCAATTTCGGCTGTGTCTACGAAACTTCATTGGGAAATGTCATTGAAGTTTACCCCTCTCCTCAATCCGATTTTGAGTGGGAACCATTGATGGTAACCACCATAGATCCAATCGTTCACTTCGTTGATCTTTCAGAAGACGCGCTGGTCTATTATTGGGATTTTGCCGGGATCGATAGCAGCAATGTGCCGGAACCTGTGTTTGAATTCCCGTCTGATGCTCCCGGAAACTATGACGTTTGCCTCACGGTTTACAATGAATACTACTGCTCGCAAACTCACTGTGAGGTGATTCATCTGGAAAACGAATACATTTTTTATGCTCCCAATACTTTCACACCTGACAATGATGGCATCAATGACGTTTTTGCGCCCGTGCTTTTAGGCTTCGACAATAGTACATTTCAACTGCAAATTTTCAACCGGTGGGGAGAGGCCATTTTTACTACCAACAACGTCAATCAACCCTGGACAGGAAATGTAAATGGAGGATCTTTTTTTGCAGAAGACGGAACCTACATCTGGCAAGTTCAGGTCAAGGATAAGGAAAATGCAGAGTATAGGATTTTCCGCGGTCATTTGAATTTGCTGAGGTAACTCTATCTAAATCTTACTGCCAAAACCTTTCAATGACGTCTAAACTGACATTCGAGTGTTTTCGAAATTTGTTAAGACTCCAATCTTGTTAATTACTTCGTGCAGAGTGCAACTCCAAATAATCTTTTGGTGTCAAGGAGTTGACCTTTATTTGCCAGTTGAGTATCTAAACACCATCTGGTGATAACCATTGGTGTCAAATACCGTACAACCTTTCGAAATTGTGTCATTGAAAATCAATACAACCAATACAATCAATGCTTTGAAAGGCATTGCTCTATCTCTGGCATTCATCTGTATCATTCCAACAGCATGGGCACAGGAGAACCCCATTTCTGGTCCGGATATATCCGCGTGTGGTGGCTATTTGGTTGATAGTGGTTTAAGCGCTGGTGACTATGGAAACAATGAGAACGCAGAAATTACCGTGTGTGCTGAGTCCCCTGAAACGATCGTGAATCTGTACTGGAATATTTTTAACCTGGGTGATGGTGACGTTATTGAAATTTATGATGGACCCGATACTGCCTCTCCCTTGATAGGAACATATGCGGACAGTGACTTGCAAACCACCGATATCACTTCTACCAACGTTGATGGTTGTCTTACTGTAGTTTTCACATCGGATGGCAACAACGTAGGAAATTTTGCAGCTGTAATTTCATGTGGGTTGCCGTGCGAGCGTCCCCAATCGGTAATTACTTCCGCTGAAGATCCCATGCCACTATTGATTTGTCCTGGCGAAACGGTGACCTTTGATGCTTCCAGTTCAATCTTTTTCAACGGCACAAGCATTCAGAGTTTTGAATGGATTTTTGATGATGGTGCAACGGATATTACCAATTGGCCCATAGTTTCTCATACTTTCAATGAACCCGGAGGTTATAAAGTTCAGTTGGCCATTACCGACGACAATGATTGCTCAAACAACAATCTGAATGATTATGTTGTATTGGTAAGCACCTACCCCAACTTTAATCTCATCACAGAAGTTACCGCGCTTTGCAGTGGTGGCGAGGCGTTGCTTGGTGTAACCAACATCGCGCAAGATTCCAGCTTTTACCAGGATAGCCTCAATAACTGGATTGCCGATGAGTGGACTGATCTTCCAGATGCAGATCTTGGTGGAGATTTCTGCATCGAAGATGGGTCTCCGGATTGCTTCCAAAACACCATTACATTGAGTGCTTTTGCCTATGATGCAGTGATTGATGAATTAAGCGATCTCGAAAGTTTCTTTATCAATTTCGAGCACAGCTTTATGGGTGATCTTTCCATAACATTTATATGCCCAAACGGACAATCGATCAACGTGCATCAGCAAGGTGGTGGAGGTATTTATCTGGGAGAACCCATTGATGATATCGGTGGAGATCCTTGTCCGATTCCGCTAGGTGTTGGTTGGGACTATTATTGGTCACCGACAGCAACAGAAGGCACATGGGCCGCCGAAGCAGCAGGAATCGGATTTGGAGGAACCCTACCTTCAGGAACATATCAAAGCGTAGATCCCTGGACAAATCTTTTGGGTTGCCCTATCAATGGCTCCTGGACGATGGAGATATGCGACCTCTGGTTGATTGACGACGGCAATATTTTCACCTGGAATATCTTTTTCAACCCCGATCTATATGGTGATTTGTTGGAATTTACGCCTATCTATGGAGCGGGATGCGACAGCACATATTGGGAAGGAACAGGGATTAGCTCTTTTTCTGATGGATGCGATTGGGTCAACATAGATATTCCCAATGCCGGTGAATATTTCTATACTTATACAGCCACCAATAACTTCGGATGTTCTTTTGACACTACGATAAGCATCGTAGTAACGGAATCTCCGCTCATTACCGCAGGCCCAGATATGAGTTTTGATTGCCTCAATCCTGAATTGCTTTTACAAGGCGGTTTTCAGTCTATCCTCCCGGCAACTTGCGGAGGCGCATCTGGAACGTTTAGTTATACCTACGGAAACAACGAAAACTTATCATGGACTTTTTGCCCGGATCCAGGCTTTGAGGATTATACGTTGATGACATTCTCGTTCATAAGTGGCCAAATGGAAAATGGGTTCGAGGAGTTTACTGTTTATGATGGCCCGGATAATAGTTATCCAATTCTTCAATTCTGGGAAGATGGAGATGCCAGTGGCTTGTCCTGGACAGCGACCAATGAAACGGGTTGTCTCACTTTTGAATTCACATCAGATGGTTCAGTTTCTGCTGCCGATGCGTTTTACCCTCCGTGGGAATACGCCGTTGGTTGTATTCAGGAAGCACCGGAATTTACATGGGAATGGTCTCCATCTGAATTTTTGGTTGATCCAGACCAGCCTATTACTGAAGTGCTAAACTTGCCTTACACACAAACATTTACATTGTTTGGATATCCAGTTGGTCAGCCAGGTTGCGGCTCAACAGACGAAATGGTTGTCACTGTTGCTACGGATATGACTATCGATATAGAAGAGTTTTACGAAGCTTGTCGGTTTGATTCTGTGCACGTTCTGGCGCCACAAATCGAAGGCGGGCTCGAGCCATTTACAATCACATGGGAGAGTTTTGAAGGCAATGTGATAGCCGAAGATGATTTTGTGCTTGAGGTAACAGAACCTATGGAATACTGCGTTACCGTTACCGACTTATGCAATGTGCAGCAATCAGCATGTACTTCCGTTTCCGTATTTCCTGATGTTCCGGCAAGTTTTCACATGGAAGATCCACTGGGTTGTGAGCCACATTATGTGCTGATGACTATGGATTACCTCGAATTTCAGGATATTGAAACCGCCGTTTGGAATTATGGTGACGGCGAAACAGGATCTACCATTGCCTCAGCAAACCATGAGTACACCGAAGCTGGAACCTACTATCCCTGGCTCGAAATTTTAGATGTAAACGGATGTATAACACGCGATACCGTTCAATCACCGGTTGTGATCTGGCCAACACCTTTTGCAAGTTTTTATGCTTCGCCTGCCACACAAATTCTGCCAGAAACCGATTTTGAATTTATCAATACCACCATCAATGGCGCAGATTATCACTGGGATTTTGGCGGCCTTGGTGAATCTTTTTCACGAGATACTGTATTTACATTTCCCACAGAGGTGGCCGGCTCGTATATTGTTTGGATGACAGCCGAGAACCAATACGGTTGCGTGGACAGCACTTACCGCCAGATTACGATTGAAGATGAAATTGATGTCTATATCCCCAATGCATTCACTCCCGATTATGATGGGATAAATGATGTCTGGTTGATTTCCGGCAAAGGATTTAACTACGATGGATTCGATGTGAAAATTTTTGACCGCTGGGGAGCTGTCGTTTTCGAGACGGATGACGTAAGTATGGCCTGGACCGGAGCTGTGAATGGAGGAGCTCATTTTGCTCCTGATGGTGTTTACAATTACATCGCGGTCTTTATAGATACACAGAACGATATCAAATACGAATACACCGGCCATATAACCATTGTGCGGTAAGGCCCAAATCCATAAACTATCCCAAAATCCTCTGGTCTCATTGGATTGATTTATCGGATAGGCCAAAAATTGCTCTTATTTATCAGCTATTTAACAAATTAGGAGTTGGAACTCGTGGATTCTTAAGGCGGATTTTCATGCAACCTTTCTAACTTCGCGGAGTCATCTATTTGATTGCTTTTTGACTCGCATTTCCATGAATAAACTTTTACTATTTGGCTTTCTAACTTTTACTAGTCTTTATACCTATGCCCAGTGCGGGCAACCGGGTTGGATTTGTATGGAGGACGGAGACTTTACCGCATGCGATGGCACCACCATCAGCGATAACGGCGGTGGTGGACCATATACCGATGGTCAATACACTTTAACTCTTTGTCCGGAAACTCCTGGCGATGTAATCCAGCTTAATTTTAGTGCCTTTGCATTGCAAGACCCTCCTGGTGGCAATGGTGATGATTTTCTGGCCATTTTTGACGGTGATGATACCAGCGCACCATCCCTTGGAAGTTATACCGGCAATGGTCTTCAGGGCCTTCAAGTAACAGGAACCGTAAACAACACATCAGGCTGCCTTACATTGGTTTTCAATGACGTTGGCACTGCGAATGCCACCAGCCCTGGTTTTGAGGCTGCCATTACATGCACAACACCTTGCGATCCGCCAACTGCTGCATCGGCTATTACAAGCCCCACTCCAGACGATCCACTGGTGCAAAGTGTCGGTGTTTGTGCCAATACAACGATCTCTTTCAGTGGCAATGGTTCTTTTGCCGCGACGGGTTTTACTATTGCTAATTACATCTGGAATTTTGACGATGGAACGATAGACAATACAAGCGGAGCAAATGTATCGCATGACTTCTCTGAACCCGGCGAATACATTGTAACACTCACCATCGAAGACAACAATGGTTGCCAGAGTTTGAATATTATTCCGCTTCAGGTTCTGGTGAGCACCACGCCACTTTTCCCCGGGATTTTTTCTCAGGAAACCTGTTACCCTGAAGTAGTAGTGCTCCAGGCTGTTTTGGACCAGGATCTCGGCGATGGAGGACAGGACGATGGCGTGCTCGATGTTGTGAGCCCAACCTGGACTGCTTTGCCTCCCCAGGTGGTTGCTGGTCAAACATACCTTGCTGACGGGGCTGGCTTCAGTTATAGCAGTTGTTTGGAATTCGACTTTTTTGAAGATGGTGCCGTGCTTGAAGATTGCAATGATCTGCTTAGCATACTTGTGAATATGGAACACAGCTACATGGGCGATCTCGGTATCTTCATTACCTGCCCGGATGGAACCTCTGTTTCTCTTGTAGAATGGGGTATTAACGGCGGTGGCGGTACCTTCCTGGGTGAAGCGATAGACAATGAAAGCACTGATCCCGGAATTGGATATGACTATTACTGGAGTCCCGATGCAACAAATGGCACGTGGGGCGAGAATGCAGATGGTTTTAACACCAGTTTGCCAAGCGACACTTACGAAGCTTATGGTGATCTCTGCGACCTGGTAGGCTGCCCATTAAATGGATCATGGTGTTTCAGCGTTACAGATAATCTGGCAATCGACAACGGATATATTTTTGAGTGGGGTCTCAATTTGAATCCTGCATTGTATCCGGATGTTACAACTTTCACGCCCATTATTGGCGCAAATGCCGATTCATCTTATTGGTCTGGCCCTGGAATAATTGAATTGTCGACTGATGCCGATACAGCTTATGTTCTTCCAAATGCCTCCGGTATTTATGAGTACACTTACACTGTTATAAATAATTTCGGTTGTCAGTTTGATACCACAATCACCGTAGAATGGACAGACCCTTTGCAGATTACTGCTGGTCCTGATCAACTGTTTTCTTGCGGTGTAGTTGAGTTAGAAGGTGGCTTTGTGGGCATGGCGGCTTCCTCCTGCGGCGCAAGCTCTGGTATCTTCAATTATTGCTACGATGATGGCGAAAATTTCACCTGGACTTTTTGTCCAGATGACCCTGGTGATGGTGTAACCTATATGACTTTTACTTTTATTTCGGGTGAAATGGAAGGATTTTTTGAAGATTTCATCGTCTATGACGGAGACAATACTTCCGCTCCTGTAATTCAAACATGGTCCACCGGCGATGCCACTGGTTTGTCATGGACCGCAACAAACCCAACGGGCTGTCTCACTGTTTCTTTCAGTGCAGACGGATCTGTTTCTTGTGGAGGTGGTTCTTTCAATGAATGGACGTATGAAATTTCTTGCTCCAGCGGAGGGCCCGTTTACACATGGGAATGGACACCTACTGATTACCTCGACAATCCGAATATCCCCGGCCCAAGCGTGGATGGAATAACCCAGAATACAATTTACACGCTCGTTGGATATCCGGAAGGACATCCTGCATGCTTCAGCACAGACGACGTTTTAGTGAGCATTGATCCACTTGGAGACCCCGGTCAAGATGCCAGTATGACAATCTGCAGCACAGATGCGCCATTCTCAATGCTTGCAGAACTGAATGGAACACCTGTAACCACCGGTGAATGGTTTGGGCCAAATAATACACCGCTACCGGATGACACTTTTGACCCGGCAACTGATTTACCCGGTGTTTACACCTACAGTGTTGCCTTTGGAAATTGTGAAGCACATGCTGAACTTACAATTTCAATGGCCTTGCCTACTCAGATTGAAATTTCCGATGACATAACTGTGTGCGAATTTTCGGATGTTGACTATTTACTCACGGATATCAATTTTGGCCAGGAGCCATTTTCATACCAATGGACTTTCGACAACTCTACCATTAGTAACTCGCCTGCTGGCGGCACTTTTACTCCAGATTCTACAGGAGTGCTTTGTCTGATTGTTACCGATGCATGTGGATACGTTGCAAACGAATGCATGGACGTGGTTGTGGTGCCTGCAATTGATGTTGAGTTCGAAGCGGACACGCTGGCGCAATGTTGGCCACTTGGTTTTTTTCTGACCAGCCTTGTAGACACAGCCCAATACAACTCCATTTATTGGTCAGTAAGCGATGGAACCGTTGCTCAGAATACAGAAATGCTTCCAGTTATATTTGTTGAACCTGGAGTTTACAGCGTGAGTCTGAGTGTAGTGAATTTCCTCGGGTGCACCTATTCTGCGACTTACGAAAATTATCTCACTTCCTATAGCCCGCCGATTGCAGGTTTTGATCCGGATCCACAACCTACTGATGCAACGCAGACCGAAATTTATTTCAGCGATGAATCTATTGGAGATATTGTAGAATACCAATGGTTATTCGGTTATCCAATACTTGGTGCTTCAACTCTACAAAACCCAACATTTACCTTTCCGCTTGGGGTAGGAAATGAATACCCGGTATCTCTAAACGTAACGGATATTCATGGATGTACTGATCAGGTGGAAGGCATCGTTGATATTGATGATATCTTTCAGGTATATGTTCCCAATACGTTTACCCCCAATTATGATGGAATCAATGATGTATTCTTCTTTGAAGGAGCTGACATAGATGAAACCCGCTTTTATCTTAAAATATTCAATCGCTGGGGAGAAATTATATACGAGACCTCAGACATCCGCGACCCATGGACAGGAGACGTTAATGGTGGAGAATATTTCGCCGGAGATGGTGTTTACAATTGGATCGCACTTGTAACAAGCAAGAGCACAGGAGAGAAATATGAGCTAAGCGGAATTGTAAATATTATACGCTAATTTTTACATTCAACAATCTTTGAAAAGGGGCTTTGCCCCTTTTTTTATTCCTTTAAAAGGCGTTGTTTCTTTTTGCAACGCTCAAGACTTGAAGCGTATAAATCGACATTGGCATCTACAAGTGTTGATCTGATCGCCTCTTTGTAATTGACCATGGCCTGCTCATAATCGCCCTTTAACTCATGCATAATTCCCAGCTCATTGTAGATTCCGGGACGGTCAATTCCTGGTATTTGCAGAGCTGAAGAAAGCACTGCTTGCTGATCATCGTATTTTCCCAGATTGCTTAGTGTTATGCTGAGATTTAAATAAACCGGCGTGTAGTCGGGCGACAGCGCCAGACACTTTCGGTAATGGTCTTCGGCCTTTTGGTGATCTCTATACCAGGTTTCATAAATCCAACCCAAATGATTGTATGCTTTGCCATAGTCCGGCGCTTCGGTGAGCAAAGCTTCCAGCACACCCATGGCCTCTGTCGTCCTTTTTTCTTTAATGAGTGCATCCGCCTCAAAAAACAAATCATCCAATCGCTGCTGTTGTAAAAAATCCATAGTTATTGGTTTTGAATCACAAAAATAAGTCGCATTTTCACCCAAAACTGAAGGAAGCCTTTTTGGCAGATAAGAAATAATTGTAAAATTTTCCTTTTTTATATGCATGCATAACATTTTTTGCTTTAATTCGTATCCACTAACTCAAAAGCATATATGAAACCAGAAGACACCATTGATTTCCACATTCGTTGGGCTTGGGCAAAAATGAGCAGGGCCTACAATGCTGAAGCCAGTAAGGTTGGAGCTACCATGTCGATGGCTTTTACGCTATTAAGTATAGACAAAGATGGAACACCAGCAACCAAGTTGGGACCCAAGATGGGTATGGAACCAACCAGCCTAACCCGATTGCTGAAATCACTCGAAGATCAGGGTTATATAGAAAGAAAAGAAGATAAAAAGGATGGTCGAAAGGCAGTAGTCCATCTCACCAAAAAAGGAAAAAACTACCGCGATATATCCAGACAACGCGTAGTGCAAATGAATGAGCGCATGCACTCCAAAATTCCCACACAAAAACTCAAGACTTTTTTTGAAGTCATGACAATTATCAATTCAGAATTGGACAAAAACAACATTTTCGAAAACAAGAAATGAAAAGAACAATAAAAAAAGTTGCGGTACTCGGTTCTGGCGTGATGGGTTCGCGCATTGCGTGCCACTTTGCCAATATTGGTGTTGAAGTTATTCTGCTTGACATTGCACCCAAAGAACTCAATGAAGCAGAAACCAAAGCTGGACGCTCTTTAACGGATGTTGCAGTTAAGAACCGCATCGTGAATGACGCGCTGCAATTCGCATTAAAATCGAACCCCTCTCCTATCTACAAACAATCTTTTGCGCGGCTTATCAAGACAGGCAATTTCGATGATGATATGCCGAAACTAGCGGCGTGTGATTGGATCATTGAAGTTGTTGTAGAGCGACTTGATATCAAAAAAAGTGTTTTCGAAAAGGTGGAACAATTCCGCAAAGCTGGCACGCTTGTTACCTCCAATACTTCTGGAATACCCATCCGGTTGATGGCCGAAGGACGCAGTGAAGATTTTCAAAAACATTTCTGTGGCACACACTTCTTCAATCCACCACGATACCTCAAATTGCTCGAAATTATTCCGGGTGAAAAAACTTCTCCTGAAGTACTTGCATTCTTCAATGACTACGGCCAACGTTACCTCGGTAAAGTGGTGGTGAATTGCAAAGACACACCAGCGTTTATCGCCAATCGTGTTGGTGTATACAGCATTCAGGCACTTTTTCATCTCGTTAAAGAAATGGGATTGAGTGTTGAGGACGTGGACAAACTTACCGGGCCCGTTTTGGGTAGACCTAAAAGTGCCACTTTCAGAACGTGCGATGTAGTTGGCTTGGATACTCTTATCCATGTGGCAAATGGAGTTCGCGAAAATTGTCCGAACGATGAGGCGCGTTCTACCTTTGAAATTCCGGATTTTGTTGCGAAGATGAATGAGAACAAATGGCTGGGAGATAAAACCAAACAGGGTTTTTATAAAAAGACAAAAAATGAAAAGGGTGAAACAGAAATTCTGTCGCTCGATTTAAATACACTGGAATATTCACCACAGAAAAAAGGCAAATTCGCCACTCTTGAAGCAACAAAGGCGGTTGATGATTTGAATCAACGTTTGCCGATGTTGTACAATGGCAAAGACAAGGCTGGTGAATTTTACAAGAAGTCCTTTGCAGGATTGTTCGCATACGTAAGCAACAGAGTGCCCGAAATAAGTGACAATTTATACAGCATCGACGATGGCATGAAAGCCGGATTTGGCTGGTCACTTGGTCCATTTGAATCATGGGACCTCGTGGGTGTTGAGACTGGAATTAAAGACGCTGAAGCACTTGGACAAGCTATTGCGCCTTGGATAAAAGCCATGGTGCAATCAGGAATTAAGAATTTCTACAAAGTGGAGGATGGAAAGCGGTATTATTATGACGTCGCCACTACTTCCTATCAACTCGTTCCCGCATCAGAGCGCATGATGGTGCTATCACATCTGCCAGAAAGTTCAATCGTTTGGAAAAACAATTCGTGCACTGTACGTCATTTGGGTGAAGGAATTCTGTGTTGCAGTTGGAACACCAAAATGAATACCATCGGCGGTGATGTCATCCAGGGATTAAATAAAGCCATTGATATTGCTGAAAAGGACTATCGTGGATTGGTACTCTACAATGACGGCGAAAATTTCTCTGCTGGTGCCAATGTCGGAATGATATTTATGCTCGCTGCTGAGCAGGAATACGAAGAACTTGATCTCGCCGTGAGGGCTTTTCAAGGCATTGTGATGCGCATGCGCCATTCGTCCATTCCAGTTGTAGGTGCGCCTCATAACCTCGCACTGGGCGGCGGATGTGAAATTAATCTCCATGTAGACAAAGTTGTTGCACATGCAGAATTGTATATGGGACTTGTGGAATTTGGTGTTGGAATAATTCCCGGCGGTGCGGGCACAAAGGAATTTGCATTGCGCTGCAGCGATGAATTCAAAGACGGCGATATCCGTATGAATACGTTCCGCAATCGTTTCCTCACCATTGGTCAGGCCAAAGTTTCAACTTCAGCTTATGAAGCATTCGACCTTGGATATTTAAGACACGGAGTAGATGAAGTAGTTGTGAGCCGCGAATTGCAATTGGCCCGTGCGAAAGAAGCATGCCTCGAGTTGGCCGACAATGGCTATACACAACCCGCCATGCGCAAGGATATCACCATTTTGGGACAAGAGGCATTGGGAATAGTACATGTAGGAGCCAATACCATGAAGAGCGGACATTATATCAGCGAACACGATCAATTCATTTCCGAAAAACTTGGATTTGTTTTGGCTGGCGGTGATATCAGTTCTTCGACACAAGTGAGCGAACAATACCTGCTTGACCTCGAGAGAAAAACGTTCCTTGAATTGTGCACCCAACGCAAGACATTGGAAAGAATGCAGAGTTTGGTAAAGACAGGCAAAATTCTGCGCAACTGATGAACCGATACTTTGAAATAGCAAAGCATTTGAACGACGCAGGAGTTCGATACCTGATCGCAGGCGGATTTGCTGCGAACATGTACGGTGTTCCGCGCATGACTCAAGACATAGATCTCATTGTAGAGTTTGAAAAAGAGAATTTATTAAAGCTTGAGAACACGATTAAAGGCCTTGGATTTTCTGAAAGAGTTCCTGTTTTCGCAAGAGATCTTTGGGATATTGCCTATCGGAAAACTTTGCGTGATACAAAAAACATGCTGGCTTTCACTTACCACGACCCTAAAAACAGCAGAGTTGAGATTGATTTAATCCTTGATCAGCCATTTGCTTTCGAAGAACTTTGGGATAAACAGGAATCTCGTTCTTCGGGTGACGGCACAATTATGCGCCTGGTTTCTGTCGACCAACTTATCGCAATGAAAGCAGCTGTGGGTAGAAGCCAGGACATGTTTGATGTTGTGCACCTCAAAAAACTTTACGGAAAATAAACTATGAAATCTAAAATTACTGAGGAACCAATTGTGTTGCTTTCAGACGAAGTTTTAAAGCAAGCGGGTGAACGTACACCGGATGAAATTGCAAACTGGTTACTCGAATTTCATCAATTCAAAAGGGAATTCCAGACATTGGAAGATATGAAAAATGAAATGAAGAGCAAAGGTGATAAATACGGCGATTACACAGAATCAGCCATCGAACAAACGTACAACCTGATACAAACACAAAAATGAACGCATACTTAATAGCAGGATACAGAACAGCAGTAGGGAAAGCGCCCCGAGGTGTTTTTAAATCATACCGCGCCGATGATTTGGGTGCATCAGTAATTCAACATCTTGTTGGCACCCTTCCACAGTTGGATAAAACACGCATCGACGATGTGATTGTGGGCAATGCCACGCCCGAAGCAGAACAAGGTCTCAATGTGGGACGAATGATTTCGCTCATGGGATTGGATACGGACAAGGTGCCCGGTATGACAGTTAACCGCTATTGCTCCAGCGGACTCGAAACCATAGCCATTGCATCCGCCAAAATTCATGCAGGAATTGCAGATTGTATCATTGCTGGTGGTGTTGAAACGATGTCGCCTATTCCTTTTGGAGGTTGGAGAATTGTGCCCAACGCACGTGTCGCCAAACAACATCCCGATTGGTATTGGGGAATGGGATTGACAGCAGAGGCAGTTGCCAATGACTACAAAGTTTCGCGTGAAGACCAGGATGTTTTTTCACTCGCATCTCATCAAAAAGCTATTGCAGCTATTGATTCTGGGAAATTCAGCGATGAAATTGTTCCCATCGAAGTGATCGATATTTTTCTGGATGGAAATGAAAAACGCCAGGAGAAAAAATATTCAGTAACGACGGATGAAGGTCCAAGACGCGATTCCAATATCGACGCACTTGCTAAACTCAAACCCGTGTTTGATGCCAGAGGAAGTGTAACAGCAGGCAATAGTTCACAGACATCGGATGGAGCCGCATTTGTAATGGTAGTATCAGAAAGGATGCTCAAAGAACTCAATGTAAAGCCCATCGCACAACTCAAGAGTTATCATGTGGCTGCGCTGGAGCCACGCATCATGGGAGTAGGACCAATTTATGCCGTGCCAGGTGCATTGCAACGTGCAGGATTAAAACAACAAGACATCGATCTTTTTGAACTCAATGAAGCCTTCGCATCACAATCGTTGGCCGTAATCCGCGAACTCGGACTAAACCCGGAAATTGTGAATGTGAACGGAGGTGCCATTGCACTGGGGCATCCACTTGGATGTACCGGAGCTAAATTGAGTGTACAACTATTCAACGAAATGCGCAGAAGGAAACAAAAGTATGGCGTGGTGACCATGTGTGTGGGAACAGGACAAGGCGCTGCCGGGGTTTATGAATTGTTGAATTAATAGAATGTCATGAATAGCTACAGGAGAATTTATCATGGAAGATATAATTTACACGCTAGGATACAGTCCTCCAATACTTATAGATGAAGAGTTTGCGAAATTGTACAAGTATATCGCATTAAAAAGATCTTGTCGTTCATTCATCGGGATTAAACCGAAAGACGACAGAACCATTATCATACTTACTAAGAGAAAGAAGAATAACACAGATTAAAAAATATAACACACCATGTCCAACACCGCCATCAAACCCAT
>JBJXFC010000373.1:0-5994 GCA_046153915.1 Flavobacteriales bacterium | reverse complement strand
AGTAGTTTCAGCATCGCCTGGATATATGAACCCTGTGATGACAAAACCTGGGAGTTGCGCTGGGTTAGATCCATGCTGCTTCCAATACCTTCTTTGAATTTGATTTCTTCTGTTTTGTAAATGTCTTCAGCGAGTCGAAGCGATTCCTGAGAAGAGGCATACACTTTCATTGCATTGTCGAGTTCTTTTTTAGCATTGCGGTAATCCAGCTCGGCAGCCTGTTCTGCAAGGGTTTTCATATCGGTAAGTCTGCGCACTTCCACTTCGGCTTTTTTGGTGGCGTATTTGCGTTGACCACCACTTAGAATAGGAACATTCAATTGCACGGCTACAAAATTTCCATATAGATAGGGCTCTTTACTATCGAGGAAATTAAATTCGCTTCGTTGCGCTTGCGTTTGGATTGTCCATGCAGCAGCAAGATTGGGCAGGTAAGCTGCTTTTTTTGCTTTGAGATTTAATTGCTGCATAATCAAACCGCTTTGAGCAAGTTCGACGTTGATGTTTTGTTGCGCATTGAACGGGGCATTCAGAAGCGAATTGGAATCGAGAGACATAAGCGCGGTTGCATCATCGGAAAGGGTGATCTCTTTTTGAAGGGGATAGCCCATTTTAAACTTCAATAGATCTTTCGTAAATCGCGCCTGTTCTTCGGCATAACTGATTTGAATATTGATATCGTTGAGTGTTAGTTTTAACTGATCAACATCTTGTTTTTCTAAGAATCCAGCCTCGTAGTAGGCCTCTGTATCTTTGAGTGTATTGGCCAGCGCATCACGTGTGGATTGAATAATTTTCAGACTCTCACCTGCAACAACAGCCAGATAATACGATTGTGCGATATCGTCTTTGGTATTGATTTCAGATTTTTCGATGTTTTTGTTTTGCAATTGCTCATAGCTCTTGGATGCCTCCAGACCTACCAGCCAGGTTCCATCAAACAACAATTGGCTTGCGGTGACTCCTAGCGTTAGGTTGTGTGGTTGTTGGAAACGTGCGCGAACTTCATCTGGCCCAAACGAACCCGCGGGAATGATGGTATAGGGAGCATAGATGTTGTTGAGGTAGGTAGCTGTTCCGTTTATCTGAGGAAGTCCAATACCGATCAACTCCTGGGTAGTGCTGCTGGCGACCTCTGCATCATACTTTACGGATTTTACTGAATAGGCATTTTTTAGAGCGTAGTCTTGCGCCTGAACAAGTGTAAAACTGGATGAGTCGCTTTGTGCACGTATTCCTTGTGCCAGAAGTACAGCAAACAAAACCAGGATCAGCGATTTTGTTTTTTGAAATGGTGTATACATAAATGTGTTGTTAATGAGGTTCAGTGGTTCGTTTATAATTTTATCGATTTTAATTTTTGTCCGAGGTATTCAAGTCCTTTTTCACTCGCAATTCCGCGTATGTGGTACTTAAACATCTCAAGATATACCTGAGATAAACTCCAGTCTTTGGCAGGGAAAAGTTTTTGATCGAAAATCATATCGATTCGTCCGATATAAACCTTTGCGATTGCTTCCACATTAAAATCCTTGCGGTACAATCCTTCGCGCTGTCCTTTTTTCATGTTGAGGTACATGCAGTCATAGATGGAACGATGACGATTCTCAAGCATTTCACCAAAAACTTCGGGATGGTATTTCTGCAAATCGAATACAATGCTGGGATGTACATTTTGAAGCATATCTACTACCCAATGCATAATCTCCAGCAATTCGTCGATTGCATTTAAACCCTTTCCACATACTTGTCTGATTTCGGCGTCTTCAAGCTCACCATGGCCCAACACTGCTTTGCGAACCAATTCATCTTTATCGCATACATATTGATAAAGCGTTTTTTTGGACATGCTGAGATGGCGGGCCATATCGTCCATATTAACACTCTTGATGCCATACTTCATAAAGACATCGCGTGCACTCTGAATTAGTTTCTTTTCTTTTTCTTCGACCATGGTGATTTTTGCGGCCGCTAAACTAATGACAAAAATCACTTTGGAAACGATTTGGTATGCAAAACGTTTCCTGTGGTCAAAGACTGGGGGTGAATTGTCAAAAAAGAGGGGTGAATGGCATAGAGGTTAAAAGCACTTTCTGGAGAACCAGAATTTATCATCGCGATGGCTCTTCATTGTTGAAGTCGCCGGCTGTTTTGAATGTTTGGGGTTCAACGGAAATCGCGCCACGCTGAATCAATTTACCTCTTTCTTCCGGCCCTTTACCGCAAGGCATTAAACCGAAGTCAGTATCTTTCGTCCTTTGACAAAAACCAATAATCATGCGATACATTTTTGCTCTTATCCTAATTTTTTCGTTCACATTACTCAAGGCCCAAGGTCCTGAAATCACATCCTGGATCATCAATACAGATGGTGAAACGGGATATGGAAATTTTCCCACCAATGTGCTTGAGGTAGCCTATAATACAGACAACGTTTACGTAAATGCCACGTGCATACCATCTTATGAAATAGGGCCGTGGACAGGCAATCCAAACACTCCTTCCAATCAGGATTTTTCATTTATCATCACTCGCAATCCAGTTGAGAATACCGGTACCGATACTCAAACAGGCCTTGGTCAAATTGGAGTGTGGAAAAATGGCGTGGTGTTTTTCAACGCCAAGGATGCATTTTCATACAACAATCAGAACACCTGGTTTCAGAATGCAATTATTGTTGAAGGATTATCTTTTGACGAATGTCTCGGACATCCTGCTCCTGGGGGCACCTACCACACACATCTGAATCCGGCTTGTTTGTATGATTATACGGATGCCACACAACATGCGCCTTTGCTGGGATATGCTTTTGACGGTTTTCCGATTTACGGAGCCTATTCATTCGAAAATGCAGATGGCACCGGCGACATCGTGCGCATGGAATCGAGCTATCAACTGCGCGCTATCACGGAAAGAACAACATTACCAGATGGCACGGCGCTGAATGCAAATCTTTACGGACCGGCCGTAGACAATACCCATCCACTCGGATACTACATCGAAGACTATGAATATGTGTTGAATTCTGGTCATCTCGACGAACACAATGGCCGCTGGTGTATAACGCCCGAGTATCCAAATGGCACATATTGCTATTTCGCCACGATAACTTCTGAGTATGAGGGTGCTTATCCCTATACTGTTGGTCCAACGTATTATGGAACCGTACAGGCCGGAAATACAGGTCCGAATGGAGGAAACGTAGCAGTGCCGGGCGATGCGACCGTGTATTCACCCAGTGGAGTTGCAAATGCGGCACCAACAGTCTGGATTATGCGCACATTGGAAAATGCCTGGGTTTTTGAAGGGGCCGCCATTCAAACATGGGAATTGCGCAATTCCATAGGGCAATTGGTATCGCAAGGCGAAGGAACAACCATTCCCAATCAAGAAATGGAAGCCGGAGTGTATTTTGCCATAATGGAAACAGAGAATGCCGAAATGTTGGTTCGGTTGATGAAATAGCCCACAAGAAAAAAGGCCTGAACGAGGCCTTTTTTTATTTTCTATTTGTGTTGTCGATTTTAGGATCTACAATACAATGCCAAACCCAATTCGGGATCAAGGCATTTGTAAATCAAAGCTTTTATTTCTGCTCAGGCTTGTCAGCTTCGGTTGAAGGAGTTTCGCCTTTGCTGGCATCTTTAAACTCTTTCACTCCGCGGCCCAAACCGCGCATCAATTCCGGAATTTTTTTACCTCCGAAAAGAAGAAGAACTACAATCAGGATAATGATCCATTCTTTTCCACCGATTCCCATGATTATGCGTATTACGTGTTAATTCGGGTCAAAGATACCCTGATACCATGTATTTTATCAAAAAAAACTGATTTTATGATATCGGTTAGTCCACAGGAATATGCACCAGTTCTACCATCGACTCCATAAGAAATTCGAGTCCTGTAGTGTCTTTGTATTCGGTTGTATAGACAATGCGACGAATACCTGCCTGTAGAATGAGTTTGCAGCATTCTTTGCATGGAGAAAGGGTAATATAAAGTGTACCGCCCTGCGCATTGTTGGCACTGCGGGCCAGTTTCATCAGCGCATTGGCCTCCGCGTGCAACACATACCAATGCGTATCGCCGTTGGAATCTTCGCAATCGTTCGGAAATCCGCTGGGAGTGCCATTGTAGCCATCGCTGATGATCATGCCGTCTTTTACAACGAGGGCGCCTACTTTTTTGCGTGTACAATGCGAAAGCGCCGACCATTCGATGGCCATTTTGAGATAAGCGCGGTCGTATTTTTCCTGTTTGGCAGGATGTGTATGTTTGCCGGAGTTGTCGTGCATAATTTTAGGCTGCAAATATGCACATCTTAGCCCAAAGGATGTTTAGTAAGTATAACCGGCGATTTCGATTACCTCAAAAGACAGACTTATGAAAATATATACCCGCAAAGGAGATTCAGGAACAACTTCACTACTCGGCGGAACACGTGTTCCCAAACACCATTTGCGCATCGAAGCCTATGGAACAGTAGATGAGCTCAATTCCTATCTGGGCCTTGTGCGTGATACCATTGCAATGTCTGAAACAGAGCGTGTTCTGGAAGGTATTCAAGAGAGATTGTTTACCATGGGAAGCCATCTCGCAGTAGATCCGGAGCACGCCGGAAAAATGAAATTGCCCGAATTGGCACCGTCTGATATCCTTTTTTTGGAAGAGGAAATGGACAAAATGGATGCGCGGTTGCCGGAGATGAAACACTTCATTTTACCCGGAGGACATGTTGCTGCATCGCATTGCCATGTGGCGCGCTGTATTTGCAGAAGGGCCGAGAGATGCCTCACATCACTCAATGAATATGAACCTTTGGAGCCCATTTTAATGCAGTATTTGAACCGATTGAGTGATTACCTGTTTGTACTGTCGAGATGGGTAGCGCAGGAGAAAGGAGCCATCGAAACACCTTGGATTCCCCGTCAGTAAAGGGAATTTGAAGAAATAAAGTTTTTTTCGGTAAAGTGTAAATCATTTCGCGAAATTTTTTACTTTCGCGCAACGGAAAAAATGGCCGGGAAGCCGTTGACCTAAGAACGATAGAAGAACACTTTAAAGAATTAGACAATGTATTGGACACTGGAATTGGCTTCATACCTGGAAGATGCGCCCTGGCCTGCGACGAAAGACGAATTGATAGACTTTGCAATGCGCACCGGAGCCCCTCTGGAAGTTGTAGAAAACCTCCAGCAACTGGAAGAAGACGAAGATGCTTACGAAAGCATTGAAGATATCTGGCCTGATTATCCTACGAAGGAAGACTTTTTCTTCAACGAGGACGAGTATTGATCAGGTAAAAATCTCAAGTGTTGCAAAACACTTGATGTTTTCATGGTAAAAGGGAATCGCCCACTGTAACAGGTGGGCGGTTTTTTTTGCTCCATTTTTCAGTGGATTCAAAAATCCTTTTCAACGCATCACCATCCTTATAGTATGCCTGCTCTTCTGTTCCAGAATAAGTTCCTTGTCCTTCGTCAGCATCGCAACCGTTTTTTCATCCCAATGACGAATGGTTACAAGTGTGAGATTTTCGTTGTAACGTATCTGGTAATGGCCTTGCAGCTGGGCAAAAAGTTTCTCGAGTTTGTAATCGTCTTTGTCTACACAGATACTGAAACTAATGGCTGAGTTTTCCATCAGATTGATGCGAATGCCAAGTGTCGCGAGAATATCAAATATGTCCCGCAGATTGTCTTCGACCACAAAACTGAAATCTTTCGGTGTGAGCGAAACCAGCACCTCATCAGGTCGGAAGATGTAAGATGGAACAAGGTGATCGTTGTCGCCGTTTTCCTGGATCACAGAGCCATCTGCTGTTGGATCTACAAAGGATTTGATATAAAGCGGAATGCCCTTGTTTTGCAGTGGTTTGATGGTTTTAGGGTGAATAACACTCGCTCCGTAATAGGCCAGTTCTATCGCTTCACGGAATGAAATGCGGTCGAGTTTTACGGTGTCTTTAAACCATTTTGGATCTGCGTTGAGCAT
>JBJXFC010000372.1:0-3841 GCA_046153915.1 Flavobacteriales bacterium | reverse complement strand
GTCCGCATGGCAACGCATGGGAATTTGTTTCACACGAGGCTGCCCGAAGCAAGGCATATCGCTGGGGTGAAGAAGGTATTGGTGGATATAGCGATGACAAGCAGTTGTTAAATTTTTCTGTCGCGTTGTGGAATAAAAAGGACCCCATTCTTAAAGAACGTATTTTCGGCCTAACAGGTAATGAAGGAAATCATGCTGAGGATTGTAAAGATCATTACTATTATCTAGATAGTACGCCTACGCACTCGTATATGAAGATGCTGTACAAGTATCCACAAAATGAATTCCCTTATGGATGGCTGGTAGACGAAAATAAAAGGAGAGGCAAGCTAGATCCGGAATTTGAATTGATTGATACCGGTATTTTTAATGAAGATCGATACTTTGACGTGTTCATTGAATACGCCAAAGCAGATGATAACGATTTGCTAGTTACAATCACAGTGCATAATCGTGGGCCCGAAGCAGCAAGCGTAAACATTCTTCCTCAAATTTGGTTTCGGAATACATGGGCTTGGGGAGAAGAAGATTACAAACCTGAAATGTATCGTGATGATGAAAATGATATTAAAATCAGCCACCGTGATTTAGGAAATTTCTATCTGTTTGCTGACGCAAAAGTGCCAGTACTCTTTTGTGAAAACGAAACCAATACTGGTAAACTCTATGGATACGATCAGCCTGGAGTATTTAAAGATGGCATTAATAATTATGTGATCCACCAGTTGGATTCCATCCAACGAATTCCCAAAGGAACAAAGGCAGCATTTAATTTTGACTTAACTATTCCTTCAGGCAAATCGGAAACTATTCGCTTACGTCTCGCACCAAAATTCTTGAATGAGCCTTTTGCAGAGTTTGACAAACTATTCAAACAACGACTGGCAGAGGCAGATGAGTTTTTTGGTGACTTACAGAAGGAAATTAAAAGCAAAGACGATAAAAACATCCAACGTCAAGCAATTGCCGGAATGATGTGGAGCAAGCAATTTTTCTATTACGATATAGCCAAGTGGCTAAAAGGTGATCCTGCTCAACCTGCTCCCCCTCCTGAAAGAAAGAATGGACGCAACAAAGAATGGACGCACCTAAATAATGCGGATATTATTTCTATGCCTGACGCGTGGGAGTACCCTTGGTATGCCGCATGGGATTTAGCTTTTCATACTATTCCCTTCGCAATGGTAGATCCGGAATTTGCCAAGCACCAACTATTGTTGTTAACAAAAGAATGGTACATGCACCCGAATGGCCAGTTGCCAGCGTATGAGTGGGCATTTGGTGATGTGAATCCCCCGGTACATGGTTGGGCTACTTGGCGTGTCTACAAAATTGATCAGAAGATACAGGGCGGTAAAGGTGACCGAAAATTTCTAGAAGAAGTATTCCACAAATTGCTACTCAACTTTACTTGGTGGGTAAATAAGAAGGACACCGATGGCAAAAATATTTTCCAGGGAGGATTTTTGGGAATGGATAACATTGGGGTATTTGATAGAAGCGCACAATTGCCCACAGGCGGCTACATCGAGCAATCCGATGGAACAAGCTGGATGGCGATGTTCACATTGAACATGATGCGGATGTCATTGGAGTTGGCTAAAGAAAATCCCACCTACCAAAGTTTAGCAACCAAGTTCTTTGAACATTTCTTATACATCGCAGGAGCCATTAGCAATGAAGGCATCGACTTGTGGGATGAGGAAGATGAATTTTTCTATGATGTGCTGCACACACCAGACAACCGCAGAACACCCATGAAAATTCGTTCCATGGTTGGTCTTATTCCATTGTTTGCCGTGGAAGTATTAGACGCAGAAGTTTTTGAAAGTAACCCAGAGTTTACGCAACGGCTCGAGTGGTTTTTGAAAAACCGCCCAGACCTGGCAGGTTTGATATCTCGCTGGGGCGAGAAGGGAAAAAACCAACGACACTTGCTTTCTCTTTTGCGTGGGCATCGTATGAAAAAAATTCTTAAGCGCATGCTAGATGAAACAGAATTTCTTTCACCTTATGGTATTCGGGCTTTATCAAAAGTATATGATGAGAATCCGTTTAAATTCTATGCCAATGGGAACGAGTTTAGCCTGAAGTACACACCAGGCGAAGGAGACACTGCTTTGTTTGGGGGCAACTCAAATTGGCGCGGTCCCATTTGGTTCCCTGTTAACTTTCTATTGATTGAATCCTTGCAACGTTTTCATCACTACTATGGCGATGATTTTAAAGTGGAATACCCAACTGGTTCAGGGGTAAAGAAAACGCTTAAAGAAATCGCCAACGATTTGTCAGATAGAATGGTCGATATTTTTAGAAAAGACAAAGACGGCAACCGGCCTGTGTACGCGCATTACACCAAGTTGCAAAACGATCCACAATTCAATAACTATTTATTGTTCTACGAATACTTCCACGGTGACAACGGTAGAGGTGTGGGAGCAACACATCAAACAGGCTGGACTGGATTGGTGGCCAAGTTGATACAACCTAGAAGCTAAAAATGCAATTGACAAATGGGCAATTGACAACACTTTGCCAACTGTCTATTGTCAGTTGTCAACCTTTCAAACTGCCTACTTTAAAAAACAAGTATGAAAACTCAATTCGATCAATCAACATTAAATAATTTTGAAACAGCCCGCAGCCTAGAGTGGCTTGAAACCAACGGCATCGGTGGGTATGCAAGTGGCACCGTGGCGGGCGCTCATACAAGACGATATCATGGATTGCTGGTAGCTGCCATGCATCCACCAGTCGGAAGGACAGTTGTGGTTTCAAAATTGGATGAAACGATTATGATAGGAGAGGAGCGATTTGAATTGAGTTCCAATCAATATTCGGGCGCAGTGCATCCAGAAGGATTTAAGCACCTCACAAAATTTGAGCGTAATTTATTTCCTGAATTTTATTACAAAGCAGGTACTATAGAATTAAAGAAAACAATAGCAGCCATTCACGGAGAAAACACAATAGTAATTGTGTATGAAGTGTTGAATGCCGAACAAAAATTTATATTTGAGCTATTGCCGTTGTACGCTTGCCGCGATTTTCATAGCACGTCTCACGCCAACGATTCCATCAACCAGTCTTACTTATTTCAAGATGGTTTGTTTCGCACGGTAAACTATCAAGGTTGCCCTGAAGTAGTTATTTCCGTTCCGGGTTCTGAGTTTAGAGAAAGCAAAGGGTGGTATTACAATTTTGAATATGCCATAGAACAATATCGTGGGCTCGATTTCAAGGAGGATTTGTACACGCACGGAAAATTTGTAGTTGAACTAAAGAAGGGAAGTAAACTAGAAATCATTATCTCCACAGAGGATACAGCAGGAAAAGATGCCCTTCAACTTCTTGAGAAAGAAAGGAAAAGAAGGGAAGTAGTGGTGAAAGCGTTTTCTGGGAGTGATGAGTTGAAGCAATTGGCCTTTGCGGCTGACCAGTTTATTGTAAAGCGTGGAGAATTAAAAACCGTCATTGCAGGCTATCATTGGTTTTCTGATTGGGGGCGAGATACCATGATTTCTCTCCCGGGTTTGTGTTTGACGACAGGTCGATTTGAAGACGCTAAGAATATTTTAAAAGCATTTGCAAACAGCGTGAGCGAGGGCATGTTGCCCAATCGTTTTCCTGACCAAGGTGAAGCACCTGAGTACAATACTTTTGATGCCACGTTATGGTTCTTTCAAGCGATCTACAAATACCATCAGTACACGAAAGACAGTGACTTTGTAAAATCAATTTTGCCGATTCTTCAAGATATCATCGATTGGCACTACAAAGGCACGCGTTACAATATTCATGTTGATCCTTCTGATGAATTACTTTATGGCGGACAAGATGG
>JBJXFC010000369.1:0-14435 GCA_046153915.1 Flavobacteriales bacterium | reverse complement strand
CAGTCCAATGATTTTACTGTAAATGAATCCATTCTCACTGGCGAGTCACTATCTGTAGCGAAAGACCCAACCACTGAAGATCATTTTGTATACAGTGGCACTTTAGTTTCAGGTGGGTTGGCCATAGCCACAATCACAGCCATTGGCAATGAGACTAGACTCGGCAAGATAGGAGTAAGTCTTGAAAACATAGAAGAAGAAAAAACTCCTCTTGAAATTCAAATTGGCAATTTCGTAAAAAAGATGGCTTTGGTTGGCGCCATTATTTTTCTGATTGTGTGGGGTTTGAATTATTGGCACTCGCGCGATTGGTTGAACAGTTTGTTGCAATCACTCACCCTTGCCATGAGCATTCTACCGGAAGAAATTCCAGTGGCCTTCACTACTTTTATGGCGCTGGGGGCAAGACGCCTGATGAAAATGGGCATCATTGTCAAACAAATGAAAACCGTTGAAACACTAGGCAGCGCAACAGTCATTTGTACTGACAAAACAGGTACACTGACTGAAAACAAAATGAGTCTGGCCAAAATTTTTGTGTTAAAATCCAATGCAAGTGTAAGTCCGGAAGATTTGCTTAAAGATGACGAAAAACAACTCATTCGCCAAGCCATGTTTGCCAGCGAACCCGTTGCTTTCGATGCGATGGAAATCGCTTTGCATGAAGCCTATGTAAACTTAAAAGGACAGGATGAACGTCCTGATTACAAACTCGTGCGCGAATATCCATTGAGTGGAAAACCACCCATGATGACCCATGTTTTCGAGGATCAGAAAGGGAATCGGATTATTGCAGCAAAGGGAGCTCCGGAATCTCTCGTTCCATTGTCTAACCTGACAGAGGAAGAAAAAAAGAACTTCGAAATCGCAGTTCAATCAATGACTTCAGAAGGTTTTCGTGTGTTGGCAGTAGGCGCTTCAAACTTTTCTGAAAGCACATTTCCAGAAACGCAATTTGAGTTGCCGTTTGAAATATCAGGTATCGTAGCATTTTATGATCCCCCCAAGAAAAATATTCGGATTGTTCTTGAGGACTTCTATAAAGCGGGAATTTCAGTAAAAATTATTACGGGTGACAACGCCGCTACCACTACCTCCATTGCCAAACAAATCGGTTTCCAGGGCTACGAAAAGAGTATCACAGGTGATGAACTTATGAAGCTCAACGAAGAAGAGCTGAGCACAAGTGTAATGAATACTACGATTTTTGCACGCATGTTTCCTGAGGCCAAACTTAAGATCATCAATGCACTCAAAAAGCAGAATCAAATCGTAGCAATGACGGGCGATGGAGTAAACGATGGGCCAGCACTCAAAGCCGCACATATCGGAATAGCCATGGGCAAAAAAGGCACCGAAATTGCAAAGCAAGCATCCAGCTTGATATTACTCGAAGATGATCTTTCCAAAATGGTAGATGCTGTAGCCATGGGAAGAAAAATTTACAGCAATCTCAAAAAGGCCATTCAATATATCATTTCGATTCATATTCCCATAATCCTTACAGTGTTTGTTCCGCTGGCCCTCGGTTGGTTGTATCCAAACATTTTTTCTCCTATACACATCATTTTTTTGGAGATCATCATGGGGCCTACCTGTTCGATCATTTATGAAAACGAGCCGATGGAAAAAAATACCATGACCCAAAAACCAAAAGCGCTGACTACAACTTTCTTCAATTGGAAAGAACTATCTGTGAGCATCATCCAGGGACTCATGATCAGTGTCGGAACACTCACAGTCTATCAATACGCTGTTGTGAATGGCTTCGACGAGTCAGTAACCAGAACCATGACTTTCACAACACTTATTGCCGCCAATATTCTTCTGACACTAATAAACAGGTCCTTCTATTTTTCCATTTGGACTACGCTGAAATACAAGAACAACATGGTTATTTTCATCATAGCGATTACTTTAGCACTGCTCGCTCTGATGCTCTTTGTTGCGCCCATTACCCGATTTTTTGCATTCGAAACTTTGACAATTTTTCAACTCTTCTTAAGTTTCGGCATTGGGTTTTTATCTGTAATTTGGTTTGAATTTGTAAAGCTCTACAAAAGACTTAAAGGCGGTAATTTCGGCACAGTCTAATATTCCTCTTCACCCTACGCCGCCGAACAATCCCAAATCCCCGGGTAGTTAACCGAGCCTTGTCGCATTTGCACAACGTGTGAATGATGTACAATTCAATCGAAATTGTGTAACGGCCAATCTAGGCCATAATGAGACCTTAGTCCGGTTAAACTTCAGTGGTGGCAAAGCCCTAAAGACGACGCATGACAACGCCTTTTCGAGCATTTTGATAGCCCAAACGATGAGAGCGCTCAACAATAATAAATCAATCTAAAATAACTCAACAACTTATGTCCAAAGACTCACAGAAAAAAAAATCGGATAAAACTGCACCTTCCAAGTCGAATAAGGAAAAAAAAGCCGATAAAGCAACCAAGCGCATTGAAAAATTAAATACTGGCAAAATCACTGCCTGATCCCTAAATGCCATGATCAACGTTAAAAAAGAGGGTATTCTTCTGCATAAAACCGAACTTGGTTTCGAACACGAAGGAGTTCTCAATCCTGCGGTAATTCAAGCTGAAGGAAAAATCCACTTATTCTATAGGGCATTGGCGAAAGACAACTATTCCACCATCGGATATTGTGAGCTTTCATCACCGCTTGTAGTAGCCAACAGGCACGACACACCGCTTCTTTTCCCTCTTGCAGAATATGAATCAAGAGGTCTCGAAGACCCACGCATTGTAAAATTAGACGAAGTATTTTACCTCACCTACACTGCATACGATGGTGTAAATGCTCTCGGTGCTCTCGCCACATCCACAGATCTCATTCACTGGGAAAGACATGGGATTGTAGTGCCCCAGATTACATATGAAGATTTTAAACACCTGGCAGAATCAAAAGGGACCCTCAATGAAAAATATATCCGGTATAATGAATATCAGAAAAGTCATGATAAACAAGATCACACAATTCTGCTTTGGGATAAAAACTTACTCCTATTTCCACGCAAAATAAATGGCACTTTCAGAATTATACATAGGATAAAACCAGATATTCAAATAGTGGTTTCCACCGAATCACTAGACAATCTAACACCCGAATTCTGGCGTGAGTACTTATTGAATTTCGATGAAAGCATTGTCTTAAGACCCAAATACGACCATGAAGTAAGTTACATTGGTGGTGGATGTCCGCCCATTGAAACTGAAGAAGGATGGCTGCTGATTTACCACGGCGTACATGACTCGCTCAAAGGATATGTCTATTCTGCATGCGCCGCTTTGCTAGACTTAGAGCATCCCCAAAAAGAAATCGCGCGTTTGCCCTATCCGCTCTTTAAACCGGAGTTGGAGTGGGAACTGAAAGGCGAGGTCAACAACGTTTGTTTTCCAACCGGGGCCTTAGTGATTGATGACACCATCTATATCTACTATGGAGCAGCAGACGAACGCATCGCTGTGGCCTCAGTGAGCAAATCAGAATTGATAAGTGAACTTCTTAAATACAAAATTTAACGATAATGTTACAACAAGCATTGACATACACAGAAAACCACTTTGGCCCGTTCCACCCAATTGCCAAACAACACCTGGACCCTATGATTTACCAAAAAAAATCGACATTCCAAAGTACTCCCGAAATATTATTCATCACTTCATTTCCGCCAAGGGAGTGTGGTATTGCAACTTACTCACAGGATTTAATCAACGCTTTGAGGAATAAATTTGAAGATTCATTTAACCTCAAGATATGTGCGCTCGAATCGGAGGCCGAAATTCACTCCTATCCTGAGCCTCCTGCATACATACTAAATACCTCTCATCGAAATTGTTTTGCCAAACTTGCTTTTCAGATAAACAAAAACGAACGCATTCAACTTGTAGTTATTCAACATGAATTCGGATTTTTCGTTTCGGCAGAAGATGAATTCAACGCATTCATCCAGGCATTGAACAAAGAAATTGTCTTCGTTTTTCACACCGTATTGCCTCATCCGGATGAGAAATTAAAGCATAAAGTGCGCAATATGGCTAAGGCGGCAAATCAAATAATCGTAATGACCCGCAATGCCTGCAGCATTCTGGTAAATGATTACAACATCGACGAAAATAAAATCAGCGCTATCGCCCATGGTACTCACCTCGTGCCTTTATCCAGCAAAGAAATGCTGAAAACCAAATACCACCTAGAAGGTAAAAAAGTGCTTTCTACATTCGGGTTGTTAAGTGCCGGAAAAAGCATAGAAACCACGTTGGAAGCGTTGCCATCGGTTATTGTAAAACATCCGGATGTTTTGTTCCTCATCATCGGTAAAACGCATCCCACTGTGTTAAAACAAGAAGGCGAAAAATACCGATCCATGCTGGAAGAAAAGGTCATTAAGCTGAAAATCCAAAACAACGTGCGCTTCATCAATAGCTATTTGCCGCTTGAACAATTGTTGCAATATCTTCAATTGACAGACTTATACCTTTTCACATCCAAAGACCGCAATCAGGCTGTAAGTGGCACATTCTCCTATGCGGTGAGTTGTGGTTGTCCCGTGATCTCAACACCTATACCACATGCATTAGAGGTGCTGAAAGACGACGGCGGAATAATCATCGATTTCGAAGATTCGAAACAACTTTCCAGGGAAATAAACAGGATGCTCAACGACCTCGCTCTTCAAAAAAGAATTAGTCTCAACGGGTTGCACAGAATGGCCCCAACGGCATGGGAAAATTCGGCCATTGCCCACGCCCGATTATTCGAAAATGCAAGTCCACATGCTATTCAACTCAAGTACAAAATACCTGAAATCAAATTAAATCATATCCTTGAGATGACTACAGCGTTTGGCATGATACAATTTGCCAAAATTTCGCAGCCCGACATTGATTCTGGTTTCACCCTGGATGACAATGCAAGAGCTCTTGTAGCAGTATGTCAGCATTTCGAACTCACGCACGACCTCAAGGACCTTCAACTGATTGAAATCTATTTCAACTTCATTCAATACTGCCAAAGTGAATCGGGAAAATTCCTGAATTACATCGATGAAGAGAAAGAATTTACCAGACAAAATGCCTTTACCAACCTCGAAGACTCCAATGGGAGAGCCATTTGGGCATTGGGTTATCTCATATCTCTGGAACCCATACTTCCCGCCCACTTCATTTCTGAAGCAACAACGATGCTCGAAAAAGCCGCATTGCATTTCTGGCGCATTCATTCTCCAAGAGCGATGGCCTTCGCAATAAAAGGCTTGTACTATCAAAACGCAGAGGTTCACACTCCGCTCCTTACCGCTCTTTCAGATCGACTGGTTCAAATGTACCGTCATGAATCCGATACAGAATGGCAATGGTTTGAAAGTTACCTCACTTATGGCAACAGTATTCTACCCGAAGCATTGTTATGCGCGGGTATAAGGACGGGCAATAGTTCCTACACCCATATTGCACAATCGGCTTTTGACTTCCTCTTATCCAAAATTTTTCAATCGGACCATATCACCGTTGTATCAAACAAAGGGTGGCTTCACCGTGGTTACGAAAAAGCAGAATTTTTGCGGGGTGGCGAGCAACCAATCGATGTTGCATATACCATTCTGGCATTGGAAAAATTCCATTCTGTTTTCCGTAAAAAAGAATACCAGCGGAAAATGATCACTGCCTTCAATTGGTTTTTGGGAAAGAATCACCTGCAACAAATCATGTATAACCCATGCACCGGTGGTTGTTACGATGGCCTTGAAGACACCTATATCAACCTCAATCAGGGGGCAGAATCCACGGTGAGCTACCTCATGGCAAGGTTGACAGTTCAGAAATCGTTGATGCGAATTGAAGAAGAAAATGAAGATAGCATCGGCGATGGCTTGCGCAAAGAACGGGCAGTGTTAGAGGAAGTTTATATGAGTTAGAAATAGCGCAATTGCAGATCATCTCAGGTGTGCACGACGAGAGTTGCCTGCAAATTTCAGCATCTATTTCCACAACTCATCTGCATCCAGAGTATCGGAGCGAGCTATTTTCGCCTTTGACCAATTCTTCTTAAGTAGAAAATAGAAAACGGCACAACTTATAATTCCAAAGGGAATTGAAGCCATGCCGTAGAAAATGTAATTTCCCTCGTTCACTTCTATTTCATTGCGCAGAACAAGCAAGCCGATAACAAAGCCGGCTATAAGAGTTCCCGCATAATAAGAGACGATCCCAAGGATGGTAAACAACCAGAGGCTTTTGTTGTATTCTCTGGCAAGTCGGAAAAAGAAATTGCCAATAGCGATGATGAGGATGATGCCAAGCATGTGCGTTTCGTTTGTTTAGTGCCTTCACTGTGGGGGCAGAAACCTGGATAATCTCAGGCAAACGTTATTCGTTCCTAACCGCACACACAATGACAAAAATACACAAACGATGACGGCGTTCGTTATGAATTTAAGTGCGATTTTCCGCCACATTCAAAGCACACATATCAATTCATCTTCGCCACGCATCTCCTAATGGCAAGCTCGATTCTGAATCAACCGGAACCTTTTCTTCCTGCGGCACCACATAGCTTTCCACTTTTAGAAGTTGTCCGTTTTGATCAAAATACTTCCAGTTGCCAACACGTTGGAATTCATTGTTATATCTCGACACAGAACAAATCGATGGTGCCGCCAAATGTGCATCAGCAAACAACCTAAGTCCTGTTCCATTGATCACAGTTGTTGAAGGATGGTACATAAGCCTAATCCGGATATAATCGTCGCTTCCAAAAGCGATAAATTCATTCATGCTATTGTTTGAATAAAGAACATGTATCGAATCAATCGTACTTCGGATATTCATTTCGTCAATATACGTAGAAGGCCCATTCCAGGTGGCAACAAACTCGCGATAGTCTGTCCTTATTGTAGCTGTAAACTGCCTGTTTTCATTGGATAGAAAGGCAGGATTTTCTTCATTGTAATATTTCCACACTCCCTCTTTGAAATACTCAACCAATGGAGGTGTGCCGAACAGGGTTAAAGGGCTTTGTCCGTAGAATGGCATTCTGCGGCCGGTGAGAAAGTCTCTGTCATTGGAAATGGAAAATGACGGTTGAAATGAAAGTTCACGCGAGGTAATAGCTGCGGAATTCAATGCCGTAAGTTCGATATTTTGAAACCACAACAAATTGCCGGGATTGTGAACGCGCTCTGTGCCGGCCGCAAGCAGTTTGCCGCCAAGCGTAAATACTTCAGTTGAAACATGAGCAGAATCGATGGGTTTGCGCACATGGTACACCGAATCAATGAAATTGTAATTTGTTTTGGTTGCTGCCATTCCATCGCGAAATAAAATCTCTTCAATTATTTTTCCGTTCCGATCAAAACGCTTGCGTACTCCGTTGAGTTTGTCGTTGCGCCAGTTCTCTGTGCGGCAAAGCAAACTTGTTCCAGGATAGTATTCCTTCCATTGGCCCGTGCGTTTTCCATGTGAAAAATAGCCTTCAATCCAGGGAAACTCTGTAGAATAATTCTGAGTCCACTTGCCATGAAGTTCACCGTTGGCTCCTTCTCCTTTACACCACAATACCGCGGTAAAAAGATCCTTTGGCTGCCTTCCCTGTTCATCTTCAAAGTAGCGCACTACAACCTCTGGCTTTTGCGGCACTTCGTATTTGTTGGGAAGAAGAAATGCGTCCGGGTGATAATAATCGTAAGCACCCTGAATTAATTTCAGTTCATCCATGGTAAAGCCCGACAATTGTTGCCATGCCTCAACGCCATCCACCCGAATATCTTTGACCCACGCCAGATTGTTGTCTCTGGAAATAGCAACAGCAAGTTCATTGAATCCCGATGCCCGCATCAAATAACCAACAGCACAATACGTGTTGTATCTATCAATAAAGACCGGCACTCTGTAATTCACATAATCGTTTAGCGGAAATTGACCTGCTTTGCAATATGATTGAAGCACAGCGATGAGAGCGTTTCGCACATGTAGTTGTTCCGCACTCAAATCGTTTATTGAATTTGACTTCAAAATGGGTATGACATGAGACAAATGAAGTTGCACATACTCCTGCTCGGAAACACTCACTGCACATTCATTCGCATTCACTTGCATGGGATAGTTCTCCCAATTGAAATTGAACATGCAGAGTTGTTCAAATGTGCTGGTCGCATTTAAATGTATCCAAAAGGCACATAGACTTAAGAGCAAAAAGATTTTTTTCATGGAATTGATTTTTAAATTCAGGTCAAAAGTGAATTACCACAGCTCTCCCGGAAAGGTCGACTTGGTGAAATAGGAAAATGACTTGATGAAAGTTCGGGAAAAAACATCAAATGCATCAGAAAACTCATGAAACCGTCCAACAGAAGGCAGGCAATCGTTTCAAACCGTATATCCAACCAAATTTTACAAGCAGGAATTTGAACTATGTAAGACCGCATGGAAAGGGCTGAAGTAACTATGCACTGTTTAAGTTGATCACTCAAGCAATACGCATTTAATCTAAATCAACCACCAGACCATGACCAGAAAACTATCTCTATTCCTCAGCGGAATGTTCATCATTATACCAGGACTGCTCCTTATTGTGCTCCATCCGGCGCCTTTCGAAACCATCCGGCATACGCTCATAGCCTCGTTGGTTCCGGCAACAATATTAGGCATCCTCACAGCAATTAAGCGATATCGCGAACATGTGCAATTCGTTTATCAGGAAATTCACACCATTGGACTCTTGATTTACGTAATTGCCATTGTTTCATTTTGTTACTCCTTCGAGAATCTCAACAAATACAGCATATTCCTGTTTATGTTTTATGCCGTTTCTGAAATAATTTTCTGTAGTCTATTATTCAATCTGAAAGGAAGAGTGATCCTCAACTCACTCATCATTCGAATAGCACTTTCATTCATTATTGGCATTGGTGCGACCATCATTGTATCCACCCAGGAAATCCTTCAGACCACCAAACTCATCGGCTTTGGGGTCGTTTTTGCACTTATGGGAATCAACGCGCTGCTCTACCAGCCAATCATGCAACAGGAGAGACTTCCGATTTCAGACTCCTCAGCGAGATAAAATCCAATGTAAAACAAGCTTCAACTTGTCATTCGCCATTGAATACGGGCCTTCCCTGAGTGTTGCACAAAGATTCAACCAACCTTAATCTGTGAATTATGTAACTTAAAAGGTTTATTGTATAAAGCCCAATATGCCAATCAGCGTCTAATTTGCATCCTACCATTAGTCCAAAGCTCTCTTGAAAATACAAATAAAATACATGGTAAGCCAACGTTGCCGCCTTGCGGTGAAAGAAGTGCTTACAAACTGTGGTGTTCATTTTGTGATTGTCGATCTGGGAGAAGTTGAAATTATGGAAGAATTAACCGAAGAACTTCGAAACGCGATCCGATCGGGCTTGCACGAAGTTGGTCTTGAGTTAATGGATGATAAAAAGGCAATGCTCATAGAGAAAATAAAAACACTGATTATACAGCTCATTCACACACCCGAGAGTATTGTCAGAATCAAATTCTCTGACTACCTGAGTGAAAAGCTCGTGCACCCCTACAGTTATCTGGCAAAATTATTTTCCGAAGTACAGGGTATTACCATTGAGCAATTCATCATCAAACATAAAATCGAACGCATCAAAGAACTAATCATCTATGATGAAATGAATTTTTCTGAAATAGCATTCAACATGAACTACAGCAGCGCCGCTCATCTATCCAATCAGTTCAAAAAAGAAACAGGGTTAACTCCTACAGATTTTAAACGATTGGGAGATAAAATGAGGCATCCACTCGAAAATATAGGTGACGGTACTAGCTTGAGTTTAGCGGGGCATAATCAAAAACTATAAATCTTGAGCAATCCGAAAATCACATTGCCGCATAAAGCCACAAACGATTCAAAAGCTGAAATCAATACGAATATGGAGGAAATTTCATTGGATCAATACAAGTTCACGCCCAAAAATGCAGATCAATATTCCAGAAGTCTTATTGAAGCCAGTCTCGATCCTTTGATTACTATCAATCTCAAGGGTAAAATCACCGATATGAACGAGGCCCTGGCAACCATTACTGGTAAAACGCGGGCAGAATTGCTGAATTCGGACTTCGAAAATTACTTTACCGATCCCGCCAAAGCACGGAGAGTGTATGAAGAGGTTTTTACGCATGGATTCGTTAAGAACTATCCACTTACAATCATCGATGGAGAAGACACCGATGTGTTATTTAATGGATCACTTTACAAGGACGAGCATGGCATCGTAATGGGCGCTGTGGTGGTAGCCAGGATAATTACTGAACAAAAGCGATTTGAAAAGGAATTAACAGAGGCAAGAGTCTTCGCAGAATTGGCAACCGATTTTGCTGAAGAAGCCAAGATCAAAGCTGAAGTTGCCGTTATTACTGCAGAGGATGCCCTCAAGGCGAAGCAGCAATTTTTGTCCAATATGAGCCATGAAATTCGGACTCCCATGAATGCCATCATCGGTTTTACCAAAGTTCTCCTCAAAACCGAATTGAACGAAAAACAAAAGGAATATCTGGAAGCCATCAAAACAAGTGGAGATACACTCATTGTTCTGATCAACGACATCCTTGATCTTGCAAAAGTGGACGCGGGTAAAATGGTATTTGAAAAAACGCCATTTCGGATTCTAACGACACTGAATTCTTCCATCCATCTCTTTGAATCTAAAATTCAGGAAAAAAATCTCCAATTAATTATCAATTTCGATGAGTCGATTCCAGAAATTATTGTTGGTGACCCCATTCGTCTGCATCAGATTCTGATAAACCTCATAAGCAACGCTGTAAAGTTTACATCCGAAGGAAGTATCTCTATAACGGTGAGTAAAAAAATTGAAACACCGAACCACATAACCCTACAATTCACCATAGTGGATACGGGAATCGGCATACCTCAAAATAAAATCGCCACGATTTTCGAAAATTTTCAACAGGCCTTTAGTTCTACTTCAAGGATGTACGGTGGAACCGGACTTGGTTTGGCGATTGTGAAACAACTGATAGAATCGCAACAAGGCACAATATCAGTAAGCAGCACCGAAGAGGGCGGATCCACATTTGGATTTACCTTGAACTTCCAAAAAACCAATGCGCTACTAATATCAGAAGAAGAGGACGCCATGCTGGAAATATCCAAAAAAGACATTCGTGTATTGATAGTGGAAGACATGGCATTAAATCAATTGCTGATCAAAACGTTGCTCGATGATTTTGGATTTACGTATGACAATGCCGAAAATGGTCTGGTAGCAATTGAAAAGCTAAAGTCTTCTGAATTTGATGTGATACTCATGGATCTTCAGATGCCTGTCATGAATGGTTTTGAGGCTACCGATTATATCCGAAACACACTTCAATCCACCATACCCATTATTGCACTAACAGCTGACGTAACAACGGTTGATCTCGCAAAGTGCCTTGCCGCGGGAATGGACGACTACCTTGCCAAGCCGGTTGATGAACGAACACTTCACAACAAAATAATCCGCCACATCAAACAGCAAATTATCACTCCACAGCAGAAAGGGCCGGAGCAAACCTCCACTTCTGCTGAAAGACCGCGATACACAGATCTCACCTACCTCTCAGGACGCACCAAATCAAATCCAGCTCTCATGATGGAGATGATCCGGCTGTACCTTGAGCAAACACCTCAACTCGTTTCCGCGATGAAAACAGGGCTTGAAAACAAAGACTGGGCGACACTCGACTCCGCAGTGCACAAAATGATTCCTTCCTTTCTTATCATGGGAATTCATCCTACCATCGAAATTCTGGCGAAGAACATTCAGAATTACGCCAATGAACAACAACACCCTATGGATATAGAGGCGATGGTACGCGAACTCGAGGAAGTTTGCAGTCAGGCTTGTATCGAACTCGAAATGGAATTTAACTCCATAAAAAAAACAAATTAAAATGGATGAACTATTGAAGACTATTTTCCTTGTAGATGACGACGCGTTGTTTCTGAAATCCATTGAAATAGAATTCGCTCATATGGGAGGATATCTGGTGCGCACATTTCAAACGGGCGAAGAATGCCTTAAATCTTTAGAGGTCTGCCCCGATATAATTATTCTTGACTACCACCTCAATGGAATTAACAAAGCTGCTATGAATGGAATAATGGTTCTGGACAAGGTAAAATCCGTTTGTCCTGCGTCACTTGTGATTATGCTCTCCTCACAAGACAAGATTGAAGTGGCTGTGGACTGCATGCACCACTATGCCCTCGACTATGTTGTTAAATCACCCACTGCTTTTCTGCGTCTGCATAAAATAATTGGGGACAATTCGCGCTACAAAAAGCTCGAAAAAACCGTGGACTGGTATAAAGAACGCATATAGTCATCCAGGCACTTTTAAAAATCCGAAATCAAGATGTCACACAACTCCGTGAATCAGGATACAACTATCCACACAGAAAAACAAACCCTTTCGCCAACAATAGGTGAAAAGAAGTCTGATAAAAAGGGCCGCCGAAAACGAATTCGCAAAGCCAATCTGGTTTACAACACCAACCAGGACGGTCCGCATGATAATGATCCCTCACCTGAAGACCACATCAAGGCAGGAACAAGCAATACGCTGAAGGATTTGGAATAATCGTGACATCCAAATTCCACAGCATACGGGCAATGAATCAACATTGAAAATATTTTCCTTCTTCGTCATGGTCTTTTTAAGTACCACCGGGATATTATGGAAGTACTTCTGATAATTCCAGACCAGGAGATTTGCACTGAACATACAATTAAAATGATCAATTGTGTAAGGCCATTACACTTCGATTTCGCTCCATTTGCTGCGTGATAATTTATTCACACCTGATCCGCCAGCAGCGGAATAAAAACAGTAAAAATGAAAAAATTTATGGTCTGCATTGCGATGATGGGAATCTTTGCAATTGCTAACGCTCAAAAGTGTTCCTCTACAGATGTGCCGACTGCGGCAAAAGATGCATTTTCAAAAAGTCATCCCGGTATTGAAAATGTAGATTGGAACAAAGACGGAAGCAACTACCTGGCGAAATACGAAATCGGTAAATACGATATGTCAAGTTGTTATGACAGCACTGGCAAACTACTTGAGTCAAAAGAAGAAATCAGCGAATCAAGTCTTCCTGAAGCCGCTCTCAACTATGTAAATGCAAATTGCAAAGCAGACGACATCAAGGAATCTACCAAGGTAGTTGACGCCAAAGGAATTGTAACCTATGAAGTAAAGGTCAAAGGCAAACACCTTGTTTTTGACGCATACGGAAAACTGCTCAATTCAATTGAACATTAATATTAATAGCACGCATGCTTAAGATCAATTCCAGCGCCATCGTTATTGTAATAGTCCAATTTTGTTTTATTCTATATCAACCGCAGCTCTTAGACACCAAAAAAGAACCCATGCATTCATATAATACCATAATCCATGGCCTTTTTCACCAGGCCGATAGTACTCCGAACATCGAATTTTCGAATGAGCATTTTACGATGTGTTTCGACAGTATTGACAGAAATATTTAGTCTGAAGGCAATCTCTTTGCTCAGGAGATCACTTGAGAGGAGATACATAATCTCCTGCTCACGCACGGTAAGCTCGGGTTGTTTAGAATCCACAAAATGATCAACCATTACCGAACTTACTTCCGGGCAACAAAATTTTTTTCCTTCAGACACTGATTCGATAGCAGTTGAAAGACTCGCGCTCTTCGCCTTAAGAACAATATAGCCATCAACACCCATTTGTTTCATATGTTTTACGATCCATCGACTCACTGAGTTTGTGACCACAATAAGTTTAATTTTTTTACTAAGACTGTGATAGGTATTAAGAAAATGCAACACTTCATCATCGCATTTATCGGAGCAATAAATACAAATATCTACAATTTGATCTTCTAACTGTTGGAAAATTAAATTGTGTGAATAGCCCTTGGAAACAATTGAGCATCCGGGAAAACTAGAAATCAGAAGTGCCATCGAATCTAAACGGATAGGAGAGCTATCGAAAAGGAAAATTCGGTTCATAAGTTTAAGCAATTAGAGAGACAAAGCAAATTAATCACAAGTCGGGCTGATTTCCAAAAAAATTTCAAAAAATTAGCTCGTCGCATCTTCTTATCTCCATCTTTCAGTTCTTTTAGCCTGGATATCGCGGCCTTGTTTGTCCATGTAACTCTAAAACCCAAGCAATTCGTTTGATCATCAAGTTTCGTGCACAGGCACGATCAGTTATCGGATGAACACCTGTCATGAACAACGCCTGTCCTGCCCAAGCTGGTTGGTTAAATTTACGGGAGTTTTGAAACCAAATAAAAATTCGAATGGAAGCTCCGGATTTAATCTGGTACCACCAGAAAAAGAACAAAATCGTCTGTAATTGGTGAGCGGC
>JBJXFC010000361.1:0-4863 GCA_046153915.1 Flavobacteriales bacterium | reverse complement strand
GGACAATTCTTCGTTGTAAGAAGTTCACCCGTTTCCATATCCTTGAATGGATAGAGATAAATCTTGAGATCGCGGCTGAACAACACACCGAATGCTTCGAGAATGCCGCCGTTGAGATCGCGGTAATATTTTTCGTTGAACAATTCCATGAGCATATTGGTGCCCATGATGATGCCCATACGTTTGGTCGAATACTTCGCAAAAAATTCCACGAGTTTGTAGTACTTGGAATAATTGCTGACCATCACGGTTTGTCCCAGCGAACAAAGAATATCTGCTCTGTCCAGGAAATCCTGTTCGTCGATATCGCCTTCTGCGCGCAGGTTGTTCAGTGTGATCTCAAACAATACCTGGATGTTTTCATTTTCTACACGGTATTCTTTTTCGAAGAGTTTAAAGCCCTTCATGATCATATCGATATTCACCTTCGTTACCGGACGGAAACTTCCGCGCAATGCGATGATGTTTTTCTTATACAGAATATCTGCTGCCTGCAAATTGCGACCGTCAGGCGAGAATATCACCGCGTCTGTCATGCCATTCTTCACCAACTGAAGTGAAAGCAAACGATTGTCTACATTTTCAAAATCCGGACCTGTCATCTGGATCATATCAATTTCGATCTGATCGCGTTGCAGGTTATCGTACAATGATAAAAGAAGTTCTTTGGGTTTGTTGTAGAAGAAGTAACATCCATAGAGGAGATTTACTCCGAGAATTCCCACGCTGGCTTGCTGCAACAATCCATCTTGTTCGTGAAGTCTAACGTGCAGGATAACAATATTGGGTTCTTTGGCAGGATCAGTCTGGAATTTCACTCCCATCCAACCATGACCTTGAATGGTCTTCTGGTAATTGATAGATGCAACTGTATCTGCAAAAGAGAAAAATTTCTTGGTAGGATGATCTTTTCTTTTCAAACGATCTTCTATCAAACCAAATTCATGGTTGAGCATATTCTGCAAACGGGGCTTGCATACATAGCGGCCTTTCTGCTCTTTTCCATAAATAGCATCACTGAAGTCTTTATCGTATGCACTCATCGCCTTGGCAATGGTGCCACTTGCTCCACCGGCTCTAAAAAAATGACGAACTACTTCCTGGCCAGCGCCAATTTCGGCGAAGGTGCCATAGATATCGGCATTGAGATTGATGCGCAGTGCTTTTTGACTTGGTGAAAGAACAACTCTTTCTATTTCCACGGAAATTCGATTTATAGGGTGATACTTCGTTTCGACAAAAGTATACGTTCGCGGTGAAGAATAAGTTTTCCAATTCATGCGATCCGTTAAAAAATCTTCCCTGATAAAGAGAGATGCATTATTCCACTTGAAATACACGAGATATAAATAATTTGCGGCCCCAATGACCATCACCTTTCTTGGAACAGGAACATCGCAGGGAGTGCCCGTGATAGCATGTGATTGTGCAATTTGCACTTCACCTGATCTACGCGACAACCGCACGCGCACCAGTGTGATGGTAGAGGATGCCGGGAAAAAAGTCATTATCGATACTGGTCCTGACTTCCGTGCACAGATGTTGCGAGAGAAAGTGAAATCCATTGATGGTATTGTCTTTACACACGAACACAAAGACCATATTGCCGGACTTGATGAAGTGCGTGCCTTCAACTACTTCAATAAATGGAGGGCACAGGTGTATTGCACCAGGCGGGTCGAAGAGGCTCTGCGCAGAGAATTTGCTTATGCATTTGCCGATTTCCGTTATCCTGGTATTCCTGAAATTGATCTCATAGAAATTGATGAGTCGTCCTTTCAGGTGGAGGGCATTCCATTTCAGCCCATTCCGTTGATGCACCTGCACTTGCCCGTTTTTGGGTACCGCATCCATGATTTTACCTACATCACAGATGCCAATTTTATTTCGGATGAATCGAAAGACCTGGTGAGAAACAGCAAAGTTCTTGTTTTGAATGCCCTTCGCCTCGAAAAACATCCTTCTCATTTTAATCTTTCTGAAGCTTTGGAACTGATCGAAGAATTGCAGCCAGAGCGCGCTTATCTCACGCATATTAGCCATCAATTGGGCAAACACGAAGATGTATCGAAAGAATTGCCGGATCATGTCGAACTCGCATGGGACGGTCTAAAATTAGAACTTGCATGAGCGCCTTACTTTATTGGCTGGTTATCAAACCCATAAGCCTTTTACCCTACCCGCTTCTTTACGGCTTTTCCAATTTCCTCTTTTTTGTTCTGTACAGATTGGTTGGGTACCGCAAAACCGTTGTGCGTTCCAATCTGAAGGGGTGTTTTCCGCAGAAAAGCGAAGCAGAAATTCTGGATATTGAGAAGAAGTTTTACCGCCATTTCTGTGATTTGGTAGTGGAAAGTCTAAAAAACTTCTCGATTCGTGAGGATGAAGCGGCAAAACGGATGGTGCATATCAATCCGGAAATTTTTAAGCCCTTCGCCGATAAAGGCCAGAGTGTGCTCATTGCCGGCGGACATTACAGCAATTGGGAATTGTGGGCCGTTACGGCCGCTGGATGTATTCCGCACAAAGTGCTGGGCATCTATAAAAGACTCAGCAACAAGTACTTTGATGCCAAAATGCAGGAATCCAGGGGCAAGTTTGGACTTGGGCTGATTGCAACCAAAGAAACCGGGGATTATCTCAGGTTAAATCAACACGAACTGAATGCGGTGGTCTTTGCCATCGATCAATCGCCAAGCAATCCGAATAAATGCCTGTGGATCAAATTCTTAGGAAGAGAATCAGCAGCTCTATTTGGCACCGAAAAATTTGGAGTGATGTACAATCGCCCCATCATTTTTGGCCACATGCGCAAGGTAAAACGAGGATATTACGAGGTTTGGTACGAATTGATCAGTGAATATCCTGCCGAAACGAAGCACGGATATCTGACCCAGTTCTTGAGCCAAACTTTAGAGAAAGATATCCTGAAAGCCCCTGAATACTGGCTTTGGAGCCATAAGCGGTGGAAGCACAAACGACCTGAGGGAGCAGAGATGTTGACCTCCGAATAGGCCTTTGAAGAAAATTTTTCAAAGAGTGCTTTTCCAAGCCCAAAGCCGTCGTATTATTGCCGCCCCAAATTTGGGTCTTTATCCATAAAAATACAGCGTCATGAACCGCATCAAAGAACTTGAAAAGAAACTCACTCCCCTAAAGGAATTGCCGAAGTTTGCAGCAGGTGATACTATCACAGTGAGCTATAAAATCATAGAAGGAACCAAGGAACGTATCCAGGAATTCACTGGAGTTGTGATTCAGCGCAGAGGTACTGGTTCAACTGAGACCTTCACTGTTCGCAAGATCAGCGGTGGTGTTGGTGTTGAGCGTATTTTCCCGATTGCTTCTCCTTTTATCGACAGCGTGGTAGTAACCAAGCGTGGTAAAGTGCGCAGAGCTCGTATTTTCTATCTCCGCACATTGACTGGTAAAGCCAGCCGTATCCAGGAGAGAAAGCGTTTCGGTGCTGCTGTGGCTCCTGCCGCAACTGCTGAATAAGATTTGTATCTAAACGGTTGATTATATTGGTTTGACATCGTTTTAACAAAAGTCCGGACTTGTTCCGGACTTTTTTTGTGGGTTGTTTTTTTAAGGCACAAAAAGTTGGGGAGAGGAAACAGTGATTTATAAGAAGAGCAGGTCCCTTGCTTCGCTGCGGGATGACAATCAATTATGAGAAGACAGTCTATTACGCGGGATGATAAGACTGCTAATTGGTCGGGGCGCGGAAGAAGGGGTGACCAAAGTGAAAGCACAAAAAAAGCCGCTCCTGATAAGAAGCGGCTTTTGAATGAGGATTTGATTACAATCCCGAGATAAATTTCTTCTTCGGATATTTCACGTTGAAGCGAATTTGTTTTTTCACGGTTTCGCCTGGGGCAAGCGTCACTTTCCAGGTTAGTTTACCTGTATCCTTGTTGAATTCAGCACCGCTGATTTCTTCGATCTCTACTTCTACTTCGCCATTTTGTGAAATCGGAATCTGGTCTTCCACAATCAGTTCAACGCTTTGTTTTTTGTTGTTCTGAATGGTTATTTCGAAGGCCTTGGTGGTTTGTTGTTTGCCACCGAAGAAACCTGTTTTGCAGTAGTCTTTGATCTGATCGCGTTTTACATTGATGGCTTTGTCGCGTCCCAGTGAAAGATTCAGTGTATCGTTGGCCATCGCAGGATCGATAAAGCCTTTGCCTACATAGGTGCCTTTGAAGAAAATATTGCTTTCACCCGGCAACAACGAATACTGCGCCCAATCCACAATCTGAGCTCTCAAAAACGCGTCGTTGTCCAATTTCGGAACAGTGATATAAGCATAAACCGCCTTAAGCGTTTGTTCCTGCATGGTAACGTCGTATTGCTGATTATCGCTCGGGATATTGTAAGGCACCGATATTTTAAATTCGGTATTCACAGCATTCGATTGAATGGTGGTGTATGATGATGCATTTCCTGCTTCTTCCAATTTATACATGTAACCTTCTGCGCCACCAGCTGCACTCGGAGCTGCTTCCATATCCATCTGACCTCTTAACATCGGTTTTCGTTGTTTTTCTGTCTCATAAACCACAGGCTCATAAATGTTGACATACCAGGGATAAAGGGTTGGTGCTTGTCCGCCTACAGTAGGATTTCCAGTGCTCACCACCAGATTTACATTTTCCCAATCTGTACCGGTGCTTTGATACACTTTGGCGCGGTAGGCAAATTCGATGGGCGTATTGATATCTTCGGCGCGCAAATCATAAACGGGATACCAACCTGCGTTATAGGCCAGATAAGAGAACTTAAAATTGGCAGGACCAGCTTTGGGGCTTTGAATGGTGATCAGAATCTCGCTTGGGTTTGATCCTTTGCGTGCATTCATGC
>JBJXFC010000352.1:0-7812 GCA_046153915.1 Flavobacteriales bacterium | reverse complement strand
TGAGTTTTATGAATTATCCAGAATTACTTCTGAACCATCATTCTTTGAGTGAATACTTCACCGTCTACAGTGAACTCAACATTGTAAAGACCAGCGGCCAATGCATTGTTGAAAGTTACAATAGTGTTCAAAGAACCATCTACAGTGTAGCGGCTTGTGTAAACGATACGACCTTGTCCATCAGTGATACGTACGAATACGTTGTCTGAAGTAACATTGGTGATGTTGATGTTTACCATATCACCGTTGTTTGGATTAGGATAGAGGTTAGCCTCGATCATAGACTCAGAAGAATCAAGATCAGTGTTGGCATCAGCAACACCTTCTGCAGCACCAGCAACGTAGATAATGTCTGTAGTACCAGGTTGTCCAGGTCCGTAAGAGAAGTTTGGAGTCCAGGTTACTTCATACCATTTTCCAGCTTGTACACCAGCTACCTGAGACAATTTCTTCGTTGGTGAAGAACCTGAGGTAGTAGAGTTGAATGGAAGACCACCGATATCAGTACCAGCGCAATCACCTACTTCACGGAAAGTGATAGTGTGATTTACAGCAGCACAGATGAAAGGCTTACCTTGTAGTGTAGTACCTTTCAATACTGTAGCTGGGCAACGCTGAGCAAGTTTAGTGCGCAGGTTTGCGTGAGCAGCAATAGTGATTGGGCATACGTTAGAACCAAGCACAGTGATAGATTCTGGGTTGCCTTGACCATCCAACAAGTTGTTGTATGAGCAATCAATAGTTACATCATAGTCTTCACCATGTTGCAATCCAAGACCCGCAGAGCTAAGTGGCACTTGTGCAGCAGTTGTTGCAGAAGTTGTAGGACCAGCGATGCTGGTTGGAGTGAAGTTGAATGAATACGAGTTTGCTCCAGTATAGTCAGCTTTGAAGTTGGTACACAGGTCATACGTACCAGGACCATCATCGCAGCTAGACTCAGCAAGGTGACGCAGACACAATGTGAATGGACCAGGAGTTCCCCAGAATTCATCAAAGTTTGAAACGCAGATGTAATAAACTGCCCCAGGTATCAAACTACCGTAGTTCATTACTTCATAGTCTGGACCAGCGAAACCAATGTCCTCGTTGTCAAGGAAGTTGAAGCTGGCGTCGAAGAGGCCAATAGCGTCATCCATGGTAGCAGATACCTGACGGATACTTACACCACTTGAAATAGCAGTGAATTTGTACCAGCAGTCAACACCCGAGTTGAAATCCTGTGGTGAGTCATAACAACCAACAGTTGTACCGCTGATTTGACCACAATTAGGATATGCATTACCTGCCAATGGAATATTGATCGCACCACCTGGTGAGTCAAATGCTGGCGGAGTAACACAAGTAGCAGAAAGGATGTAGTTACCAGTAGCTGAACCGAAACCATGTACCATAACGTAGTAGATATTTCCTGCTGATGTAGCAAGATCGATGTGTGAAGTTAAACCAGGTCCACTATCATCGTCACCAGCTTCGCAAACCAATGCTCCACAAGTGCCAGAATAAACTGATAATTTGGTATCAAAGTCAGAACCACCGAGGTCGAGTTGGTAAGTTTCACCACCTGAAAGGAATGAATACCATACGCCTGGAGAAGTTTGAGTTCCACCAAAATAACAACTTGGTATACCCTCGTTAGAAGCATTGGCAGTGCTGCCAGTTACTGTACCACCACAACCGAAAGAAATAGCACCAGTGCAAAGGTCATTTGCAGGAGGAACGATTGGTGTGCAGCTGATGCTGAAGTTTTGAGTTTCAGCGGCAACGCCCCATGCATCGGCAAGGATATAGTATTCAACACCGCCTGTCAAAGAACCGAAGTTGTCTGAAGTTGGAGTAATGAAACCATACGCAGTACCAATGTAATTCCAGTTGAACTCATCACAACCCAATGTAGCATCTTTGAAGAAGTAAGTGATTGGGTTGAACAAAGTTGAAGAAGAAGATACGCTGAATGTATAGATACCTGTTGTAGGAGGAGTGAATTTGAATACCTGCTCATCACCAAATGTTGTGGCGAAGAAGTTAGGATCTAACAAACTCCATGCTCCACCACCTGTGCAAGTTACACTTTGGTTGTTACCGCAAGTATATACAGGGCTGGCTGCGCAATCTGGAGGAGTTGCAGTAGCGAATGTTACGATAAATACGCTGTTAGCAGAGTAGTCACCAAGACCACAATCCTGACGAACATATAAATCATAGGTTGTACCGGGTGTCAAACCACTGAGAGTAAACGGAGTGAACTGGTAGTTGCCAGCAGGAGCTGTAACAACAGTACCACCCACGCCAGCAGTGCCAGCAAGGCCAGGAGTAAATCCTGTAAGACCATACTCGAGGATATAAGAACCTGTGCAAGAAACACAATTCCAATTGATATCAGCCGAGTTGGTAGTTACGTTGTTGGCAAATACCAATGTCGGGGTAACACAAGTAGGAGCAAGCTCACAAGTCATTGTAAGGCTCATACCAGAGAAATTCACAAAACCACTGGTCTGAATGTAAACAGTAACCGGAACACCAGCACCAACAGACAATACGTCGATTGGACCGCCAGTACCAGTGTAACCATCAATCTGAGTACCAAAAGTACCCACACCTTCGAAGAAATAAACTCCATCGATTGGAGCTTCGAAATCGATATTACCAACAAAACGGATAACATCTGTTGGGTTGGCAGGTGTAATTACTACCTGACCAAAAGTACCACTCTGATAGTCACCAAGCAATCCACCAGCGTCAGTAATGATACCGCTACAAGTTGTGTAAGATTCGCTACCTGAGTTATTTACAGTGATGTAGTTCATCAAAGTAGAGGCAGGAGACCAATCGCTGTCGCCATCCAATCCACCGCAGTTTTGACGGATGTAGATATCGTAGTCAACACCGTTGCTAAGACCAGCGATGGTAGCAGGTGAAGAAGCAAATGATAATACAGTTCCGGCGCCAGCAGCAGTAGGCTTAGGACCGTAGCTGATTTCGTATCCAGGACCACCATCGTTGAATACAACAGATGCATCAGCCCATGTAGCAGAATTTTCTGTAATAGAGATGATAGCTGGTGTTAAGCAAGATGGAGGTGTTGTGATATTCACAGAATAATCTTCAACTTCACCATAGCCGTTGTCGCCGCAAGGTGTGTATGGCCCAGAACCATCGCTGCTATCGTACATACGGATACGCATGCGAGTAGTACCTAAAGTTGCGGTACCAGGAATGGTGATATTTCCAATGTGCGGACCAGGGCCGGTTGCACTGAGATACAATTGCTCAAGACCATCAAAGCTTCCGCTTTGGTCAAGGTCGATCCAAACAGAAACCTGGTCAGCGAAAAATCCGTTATTCAAAGTTACGGTGATAGGATATGTTGCAGTCTGAGCAACGTTTACTACCTGGGCAGTATAGTCCTCATAGTTACCAACACCCAAACCGCTGGCTTGGTTTACGTTGTTCATTGTAACGTTTGAAATTGATTCCCAAACGAACAATGCACCAGCGTCGCAGTAGCAGTTGTTGAAGTTGGTTTCAAGCAATACGTTTACCGGATTGGATGAACCAGTTAATCCAGAGAATGAACATGTAACATCGCAGAAATACCATGCATCTGGAGCTGATTGCGCCAATACATAAGTATCTGCGTTTGGACCAACTGGATTGTATGGACCACCGATACCAGTCAAAGACTCGTACCACTGATAAGAAATACCTGCACCAATTGTACCGTTTTGCAAGGTAAATGTCAACGCCTCAGAAGAACATGTTGGGCTCTGAGAAGCAATGGTATTGCCCGGTGTTGGTGTGCCAGCGCAGTTTGCAGAAGCGACACATGACACTGCACAAGTGGTGTTCGTAGTTCCGGTACCACAAGCTGAACTTGTGTGACGCGCGAAACGCACAGTACCTGCAACGCCAGGTGTGTAAACAACCGGGGAAGTTCCCCAGGCCAAAGCCGATGTACCAGTAGCATCAATAATGGTAATGTACGGAGCTCCGGCAGAGGCCGTGAACGTGTAAGTGTATGCAGGGTTAACTGCAACCACGGTGTACTCACCGGCCCAACAGAAATTGTCAATCGTGTTTGGACCCGGACAAACAGGTGTGTAGGTTCCGCCAGGGTACTGACCGCTTGGCGTAGAAATACATTGAGCACCGGCCCATTGGCTGGCGAACAATGCTGCGAAAACAAACAGCACGGATAAGATCCGCGTTCGAGAAGTAGCATTAAAAACTCTCATGTGTTTTGGTTTTAGATTAAATTATTAAGGTTAAGATGACTTTAGATGACCTAAAATCTGACTACAAGGTTAGTGTAAAATCATTAAAAAAAACTACTTGAAGAAAAAATTTATTTTCGTCTAAAAGGAGGCAACCCCCCAATTTTTAGCCGTCCGCGTTACCCGCCCAAATGTCTGTACCCTTCATACTAAGTCTGAAAACAAGAATCTTAGGCCTATAAAAATATTTATTTTCGATCAAAAAAAATTGAGATAGGGCGTGTTTGTCGCCGAGGTTGACGGTAATCTTTTATAGCTTTACAAGAATGAGCACAACATCGGCAATTTTGATGAAGTAAGTTCCCTCCTGCCAATCCCAAATAGAAATAGCACCCTTGGCCGAATTTAGATCGGATTTATAAACGATCCTGCCTGTAAGATCTGAAATGCTGATCACTTCATTCTGCCAGTCGGGCTTTACGTCGAAGTACACGACATCTCCCGCTGGGTTTGGAAAAATCCGAAACGTATTCTTCTCTTTTGTTTGCATACCTGCATCCAATACCAGAATATTTTCCGTAGCGGCGAAACAATTATGGAAGTCGGTAACCAGGCATTGGAAATAACCCTGTGGTATGTCGGTAAGAGGATTCGTATCCCCCCCGTTGCTCCATGCGTATGCATACGGTTCGGTACCTCCGGTTACGAAGAGCTCAATGCTTCCGTTGTCTCCATTGAAAGCTTCGGATACCTCATAATTGATTTGCACTTGATCGTATTCCTCTATTTCAATCGCTGCTTCCAAAAAACAATCTTGCGAATCTGTTATCCATACCGGATAAAATCCTGCTACAAATTCCTCTGAATCTTCGTTGGGAAACTGAACGAAGAATGGCTCAATTCCACCCACTATTTGCCAGGTTGGAGTGATCGAATCTCCAAAACAAACCGAAGGCGTTGTTGAGATAAACACCAATGAATCCGGTTCATCCAACGCAAATTGTGACATCGTTGAACATCCATTCGCATCAGAAACCAACACCGTATAATTGCCTGCACCCACAACAGTGGAATCAATACTACCCCAATCGATTGTGTAGGGGCCTACTCCACCATCCAACTCAACAGATACAGGAATAGTTTCACCATTGCATAAAATAGAGGCGTGAAAAAAATCAACCGATATAGGCTCCGGCTCTGGCAACTCGAAAGAATAATTAAACACACAACCGGCTTGATCACTCAATTCGCAGTAAATAATTCCCGCAGAAATTTCAGAAAGTACAGTGCTGCCTTCATTGCCATTCCAAAACACCTGAGTTTCCGAAGGGAGTGAAATTTCCAATTCAATAGATCCGTCTGTTCCTTCGAAACACAGCGGTGCATTTAACTGAACGGATAACAATGGATCGGAAATCCAGATTATTTGAATGGATGCAGTATCGGACAAACCAAATTCATTGGTAGCAATTGCAGAATAGATTCCTGCTGATTCAACCACAATAGAAGTTGAAAATTCATCCGTCGACCAGAGTACTTCCAAATCGCCTTCAACACTAATCAATATGTTTTCATTGCCAGAAGGACACAACGTTGTCCCTGATGCATTCAACTCAACCGAAAAGGTCTCACCTTCCGTGAGCGTATGAAGGGTGTTGGGTAATAAACTGAAATATTTGTCTACCCATCCGGAGGGCCAGACAACGATCAACGAATCAACGAGGGTATCGCTACCAAGACCTACAATTTCATACTGACTATTCTGACCAAGATAATTTTCTCCGCAGCGTGTTTGGATGATTTTGTTTTGTGCATTGTGGTAACAACGCACAACCGAACCAATCCCATCGCGGTTACTGATCGTTCCAATTAATCCAAGTTTGACATAATTTCCGGTCGAGTCAAATTGATTTTGCCAAAGAACTGTGCTCACAGGGTTGTTATTGGTAACAACTATATCACAACGCCCATCATTGTTGAAGTCTCCCTTAGCCGGCGCAAATGAGGAATGGAGGCTACCATTCAAAACATCGCTTCCGGTGTCAGTAAAGATTCCGGCTTCATTTGTGAAATAGCGATTATCATTTTCATTGCTGAGAGCACCTTTGTTGCAAACGAAGAGATCATCATCGCCATCCAAATCAGAATCGATCCAAAGCGCTCCCCATCCCCAACCACCGGGAATGTCTATACCTAGTTCGGGTGCGGCGTTTACAAAATTCGGACCTTCGTTGCGCATAAGCGCGTGTCCGGTTAAGATATCTGTGATATATATATCAAAATCACCGTCATCATCGTAATCCGCAACAGAAGCCGACATGGCATCCATCAGAAGATTAAGGCCATATTGATTTGGAGCTGAAGTGAAAACGCCAGAGTTATTTAGGAAATACCCATTGATATCATTCTTATCGTTGATCACATACATATCCTGCCAACCATCGAGATTAAAATCCGCCCAAATACTTTGGAAAGATCTTCGATGTCCGTTGCTCACTCCAAGCAATCCCGCAACCTCTTCAAATGTTCCGTCGCCGTTGTTGTGGTACAATAAATTGGTGGATCCATTTGGCAGGCTATTATAGACGCAGATGTAGAGATCAAGAAATCCATCGTTGTCATAATCACCCCAGGATTGACCCGTATTGTAATCAGCAGGCATGGCCGGAAAAAACTGATCGTTTATTATTGTAAAGTTTCCGTTGCCATCGTTGCGGTACATCGCATTGGAACAATTGTAACACGTGAAGAAGATGTCCGCGTCACCATCGTTGTCAAAATCTACCCAACTAATAGATTTCAGAATACTCGATGATGGAAATGTGTGCCATAATGTAAATGTAGAATCGCCATCATTTCTAAATGCCCTGGCACCTATTTCATTATCGAGAATGGTGATATCATCAAACCCATCTTTATCGAAATCATAAAAGCTCACTCCCGATCCAAAATTATCCGGTACCTGATTTTGAGTTGGAATGGGTTGCAGCAAATCAAACTGCGCTGCTGCATAAAATGCACAGATTGACAGAAACAAAATGCAGAAAATTCGCTTGGTCAAGGTATAAGATCGTTAAGGCGGATCAAATATAATCGAATTTGGGGGAAAACGATTTTTGGGTTGCTGCGCAGCGGGATGACAATTTTATATCGGACCTTGGAAGAGATATATCGCGCAGCGAAAAAAATGAAAGAAGGTTCCTTGCTGCGCTGCGGAATGACAATTTGGTAATAAGTTCTTCTTGCTACGCTGCGGAATGACAATTTGGTAATAGGTTCTTCTTGCTACGCTGCGGAATGACAAGGCGGAGAGAAGCACTTGTTAAAATGAGGGGGGGGTTCCTTGCTTCGCTGCGGAATGACAAGTTCATTCATAAAAAAAGGAGAAAAAAAATAGAAAGAAAGAAAGGCGGCGGCGCCGCCTTTCTTTCTTTCTATTTTTTTTCATCGCATCGAGGGGATGACGCGATTTATCGCGTATCGCGATTCGCAAATCGCATATCGCACTACGCGTTGCGATTGATGCAGTTCAAATCTTCGAAAGCCAATTTCAATCGGCTCACGAATGTCTTTTCGCCTTCGCGCAGCCAGACACGCG
>JBJXFC010000327.1:0-3129 GCA_046153915.1 Flavobacteriales bacterium | reverse complement strand
TCGCGTGCGTAAGTAGAATTGGTGATCTGAAAACCGAGGGTATCCGTATTGTTGGATGGGTTTTCGTCCGTTTGCAAAGCATCCGTAGAAAAAACCACGCGATAATCGGCAAGTGTTGCGGGCATTTGAAAAGTTCCCGAACGCAGCTCGATGGTTGAACCGCTTCCAATGTCAAAAGCTTCACTGCTCGTGGCAGAATGAATTACGTCATTGGTTTGAACATTCTCTACCGCAATATTCAACACACAATCATTTTGCAAAAGACTTCCCACATTAGATGCCTGAGTAGAAAACTTGAGTAATGGCGGCATTTCATCGGGATACTTGGTGTATTGCATTAACTCATATCCGGTGGGATGAGCAGGATCGTAAAAATCAAAATCGCCGTAGGTACTTTCATTCGTTGCAAGATCATTGGCCGGAATATCGACAACGCAGATATCATCCAATTGCCAGAAATAGTATAAGCCATCGAATACAAAACGAAATTTCACATTGTTTTGATTGCCTGCATACGCGCTTATTGGAATCTGAACAACCATGTTCAAAGCAGAAGTTACATCGGTTGTGCTGTTGTCAAAAATGGAATACCACGGACCGTTGTTCGCGCTTATTTCCACACGCATGGTGGCCTGGTAGTTTTTTCTATATTGATTAAATCGCAATGCGACATCGAGATAACCGACAAGATTGATAGAAGAAGTAGTGAGTGTAGCAAGGTGTGGACCAGGAGCCGGACCAGTTCCGATGTTTTCATCCGTACAGGGATTATCGGGATTGTCCCACCAGTTGCTATCGAAGATCACAAAACCATTGCTCCAGGTTGGGCTTAAAAGAACTGCGCCGGTGGTACCTTCAGCAATGCAGGAGCCACGCGAACCTTCTTCGTTGTTGGGCACAGTTAGTGGACCGCGGTATTCCCATGCTGCAATGCCACCGCTCTCGGTATTTTCCCAACCCGCCGGAATGCCATTGGCAAAATCTTCAGACCAGATAACGGTTTCGCGGGAGCCAGTCTGGGTGGATTGTTCACGATTTAGATTTAAAATCTGCCCGGGTGCAGGTTGTTGGGCCTTAGCAACAAACGCACATAGCGTGATTATCAGGATAAACCAAGTTTTCATAGGATGACAAATATGCAAAGAATGGACACAGATTTCACAATATTGGTTGCCGGGATGAGGGGTTGCATGAAATTGTATGTATGATTGCGGTATGTGATTTACTTTGACATGAATGTTTTTTTATGGGAAAATGAGTTCGACCTTGCCCTGTGCCATTCCATTAATTAATTACTATATTGTGCTCTTGTGGGACGGAATAAAAGTAGATCAAGAAACCTTTATTATAGAGAAGTGAGGAATTTTCTCCTTTTTGGCATTGTATTGTTTGGGCATACAGCGTGGGCTCAAACATTCAATTTGCGGTATGATGTCATGGGATTTCATTCTGCTGATGTTATTTGGGATGTCGAGCTAGAAAGCGAGGGATATTCAATATTATATGGGTCATCTGAAAATCTTAACTCTAATTATGGCGTAGGAACATTAAAGGTCACTTTTGATGGAATTGTGGAATATGAGTCATTTATCCAAAACAGTGACTGCTATTTATACGGAGGGTGGAGCAATAGTACTTTTCAGACAGACAACGGAGGTTATTTCTTAGGATCAAGTGCTTACTGTACCAATTCCTCAGTTTATGGTGCTCTTTTTGATGGAAATGGTGATACACTTTGGACGAATAAAATTGATGACACCACAATTGTGGAAGGTTTCGGTTATTCCGGCATTCAATGTTTAGATGGCGGTTATTTGATATGCGGAAGTGCTAGTCATTCGGACCAGACCGTGAAGGGCATAATCTACAAATTAGACTCTGAAGGCGTAGTGCTTTGGTCCCATGAATATGGAGACGCCAATGCACAGTGGTTTGTTTCAATTGGCAGACTCAGTGATGGAGGTTTTTTATTGGGGGGCTCAAAAAGGGCAGCTCCTAACGACTATGATACTTGGTTGATAAGAATTGACCAAAATGGAGAGGAACTCTGGAGCAAGACTTATCAAGACATTTCAGGCGAAACAGACGGGTCTGCTAATTTGGTGAATAATTTAGACAATAGTTATGTGCTCTCAACATCTTTGAGTTCAAACCCAGTATCTGGGTATCCCGCAATAGTCAAAGTAAATCCTGAAAATGGTGACCCAATTTGGTATAAGACTTATGGAGAAGATCATAATGATACTGGCTTAACCTGTATCAAAGCAGTTGACTCTGACGAAGGATATATCGCAGCTGGCCTTATAACACTTAATTCAAAATATCATGGACTTTTGACGCGAGTTAATGAAAATGGGGATAGTCTTTGGATGCGTCAATTTCAGTGGATGGATGGGAACCATTCATTCTTTCGTGATGTAACTCCAGCCGAAAATGGTGGTTTTGTTGCTGTCGGCTATGTGTTCCCTGTTGATAGTTTGGATCTCAGTCAAGATGCGTGGATAGTGAAGACGGATGAAAACGGATGTGTCGTGCCTGGCTGTGATGTCAGTATCAAAGAATTGGATATTCCAACGCGTCTATTAATTTATCCGAATCCTGCAGTTGACATTGTCAACTTCCATTTTCAGTCTCAAACGTATTTGAATAGTGCCCGGATCGAAATTATGGATGTTACTGGTAGGACTGTGCTTAGCGATAACTTCAGTGCTACGGAGATTACACTAATGATGGATACGTCCAAGCTTCCAAGTGGATTGTACTTTGTAAGAGTCGTTTCAGAAGGAGAGGTTTTGCTCACAGAGAAGTTGGAGAAGTGGTAATCATTGGAATTGGAAATAAAAGCACTCAAATTTTGAATAAGGATTATACCAAATTTCCGAATGGAAATTACTATATGGTGCTCAAATGGGACAGTATAAAAGTAGATCAAGAAACCTTTATCATCGAAAAGTGAGAAATTTTCTGATTATGAGCATTGTAATGTTTGGGCCTGTGTTGCAGGCTCAAACATTCAATGTGCGTCATGATGTCATGGGGTTTCATACTCCTGATGTTGTTTGGGATGTTGAATTAGAAAACGATGGTTATTTTTTGCTATTTGGGTCTTCTGAAAGTCTTGACTCTCCT
>JBJXFC010000350.1:0-3548 GCA_046153915.1 Flavobacteriales bacterium | reverse complement strand
GCATGAGGATAGTTGCAAATGTTGATACTAACCGAACTAATTTGCAGTGTAAAAATGGCCACCAAAAGAGTGGATGCAAAAGTGGTTGGTGAGATTTGATACTTAGAATTTATTTGACTTCCATCCGTGGAGACGTCATTCCACGCATAGTGAAACGGCGCGTGGAATCTCCCTGATCGCAACGGAAAGCCCTGACAATGCCCTTTTCGCATCCTGCCCACAACGTGGAGATTCCAACTCTGCTGCTTTGCACTTCACAGTGTTGGTTTGACGTCTTCGCAGAGGGAGAGCAATTCTACCCTTTCAAAAAAGGCTGCAATACTCTCAATGCAGCCGGTCCAATTCCATGCAGTTTCTGGAGTTCCACTAACGTAAAATTCCGGAGATCATTTTCGTTAGCTATGCCTGCTGCAGTCAAAGCCCTTCTCGCAGGTGCTCCCACCCTGGCAAGAATTCCATTCTCAGGCTTTTTCTCATTTTCACACATGGGGCAAACCGGACAATCGCTCGACTTGTAATAAGTGTGTCCTTTCTCACAAATACGTTTTGTACCCATTTTCGCCATCAGATTTCTGGTTTTTCCTGGATATACAATTTTAAATGCCGTTCAAGTCGGTCGAGTGTTTTGGTGATGCGTGCAACTTTGGTTTCTTCGCGTTTCGCAGAATAAATCCATTGCACATAATATTTTTTTTCACTTTCACTCAACGACTCAAAAAAGTGTTTTGCTTTTGGTGCGTCCATCAGGCATATCTGAAACTCTTCAGGAATTATGAATGGAGCTGTTTCCGGATATAAAATCACATGTACAAATTGGCCAGCTTCCTTCTTAATCTTCTTTCGGATTTCAGCCCTCACCGGTAAAAATAAATTGCCATCACCCATGGGCATTAAGTGGTAGTGACTGATCTCAAACCCATCGATTGTGCCACGCACCTTCCGCCATCCAAATGGCGCATGCTTATCTGGCTTAATCTCCGGAATACGCGCAAACGTCCAACCTCCCTTGCCTTCAAATTTTTCGAGGAGGTAGTTCGTATCAATTATGGGCATTTTCCCTTTCGCCATATCAATCAAATATTACTTTACAAAATATCCATAATATATTGTACCGGCTTCATTGCTATCATTTCAAACTCACAACAATTTCATTTCTCAGCCTTTGTTACACGAACCAAACCTAAAGAAGTAGTTACATACAACTGTCCTTTCTTATCCAACGCCATGTCGTGAATGCAATTGTCCGGAATATCAGAATTCACAGTAATGAAATAGGTCCAATCATCTTTAAAATCATATCGAATTAAACCCGAACCACACGAAGCAAGCCAAAGACATTGGTTGAAAGAATCAAAACACATTTTGGTAATTACATAATTCGGCAAACCGGAATTCTCAAAATTGATTGCTTTGAATTCATTTGATCCGCTCAACTCTACCAACCCGGCATAGCCCTGTTCAAAATGATCCCTGGAATAATCCCTGAGAGAAAAATAAATGCTTCCATTGTCACACTCGACCATGTCCGTTATAGACCTGTTTGACAACGCATTCTCAGACTTATTATAATCTGTTAGAACACCTGTTGAGTCAATGCTGAATATGCCTTCCATATCCGAAATCCACAATGTCTTCCTTCGATCTTTGTATGCATATTTCACCTTATTTGTTCTAATCAAAGGATATGTAACCGTATCCACACGATTCCATATCCCATTCAAATAGATAAAAACGCCATTGTCCGAACTCAAAATAAGTTCATCCGAATTTATTTTCAACCTCTGAAAATCTTTTGGTCCGTTCTCCGAAATACTATGATTAAGCCATTCAGAATAATTCTTCGAAAAAACCCCATTTTTGGTAGAGATCCATATTTTACCATCGGGCCCCGTGCCAATGCGTCTTACAAAGTTTTTGGTAGAATCCGGCTTCGGTAAATCCATGGAATAAAAGGACTTCTGATTATAACAAATCAAATCGAAATAATTTATTAGCCAAACATTGTCGTTCTTATCAATGGTCAGATCCGTTACACGATTGTTGCCAATTGTCGAATTTTTCTTATTCCAAGTTTCAAAATTATACTGACCTAAATAAATGTTGTTGTAGCTGTAATTCAAATTGTCAATGTGTATTTTATGTGGATGACCTAATACCAGATCCATAAATTCTTCATCAGCAGGTCTTCTAAAACCGAAAAGCCGATCTTTCTCAAAATAAAAACTGATAATAATGCAGGAGTATCGAATGGCTTTGTTGCCCCAATAAGCTGGCGTCCAATATTGAAATTTTTCCAATTTATCTATAATCCTTCTGGTAATAGCAAGGTCCAGAAAATCCGTATGGCTCATTACAATTGCGGATGCCGCAGAATCAATCAGAACCTGAAAACTAATATCTCCAACTAAATAACCTACATCTGGGTGATAGGACAACGATTGCACGAGTTTTTGAAACTCTTCTTCATTGAAACCCGCCTGAATATCACCACAATCCAAACAAAATCTTTCTGGCACAAAACCCTCCAGAACCATTGGAAATAGATTTTGAGCATGACTGGCAGCGGAAACGAAAACAACTAAAAAAATAGTCATAAACCATTTTCCCATTTTTCTGTAGATATTTTGCTCAGAATAATGTGACATACACTAACAATTTAATTTGTAAAACAACAAACACTACTACTACACAATTCATGCTCTCTTGCGCAAAGTCTTTTTCTTCTTCACCAGATCATATCGCATAGCTCCGCTCAATAACTTGTGAATGGCGCTGGAATCAATTTCATCCGCAGAAGTAAAAATACGATAGTAAATCTGTTTGTTGGTTCCTCTTTCCAAATAGTCATCCTCGTCCTGCAACATATTCCCATACCAGAATCCAAGCAAAACACCCTCCTTAATTCCACCTCGTGGAATACTTGCCGGCCAAACGATGCAAATACCATGATTGCGATAAAAATAGGGGACGTTGTAGGATATCTTTTCTTTGATTTCACCTTTGCCAAACTCCAGAATAATGGCCCGCAAAACATCCACTATGATGCGTTCTTCTTCTGAAATGGCATCAAACAATTCGGGAAGCGATCGAATTTTCATGGCATGTCTTCCGTTACGGCGATCATTACTCCAAAATCCCCATCGGTTTGAATCCAGTTTTGAGATGGCAGATACGTGCGAGATACAAATCCATCGAGATAAAGTGCATCCTTACATCCGAGGTCACTGAAGTACATTGCAAAGTCATAAAAATTCACTTCTGTTTTAGACATCGCAAAAACCACTTTGCCATCGGGCAATATTCCAACGCCATTGCGGATATTGAGATTCTTTGATCCTTTCTTAAATGCATCGTGGATTTTGCCCCGATGAATCAACATCGGGCCAGATTGTGTGGCATACGCAATGGATTCACTCATTGCGAATTCCGGTGTAGAACAAATTGCGGCCTTTCGATTTTTGGTGAGATAAAAAACACCGTTGGGTTTCAGATGAAAATTCCCATTGCCATCAGCCGTATTAAGTTGATGATACACCTTGCCATTCTCG
>JBJXFC010000331.1:0-50553 GCA_046153915.1 Flavobacteriales bacterium | reverse complement strand
TGAGTGGTATGGCAATGTGTATACCGGTTCAGGAGTATATTCTAATCAAAGTACAAATGAGTTTGGTTGCACATATACAGAGTATCTCAATTTGACCATCAACTACAGCACAAGCTCTTATGAGTATGCTTCTGCTTGTGGAAGTTATGAGTGGTACGGAAATGTGTATTATTCATCAGGTCAGTATTCTTATCAAACTACCAATGAATACGGCTGCACACATACTATTTATCTCGACTTGTATATCAGCAATGACGAATACTACTACGAATCAGCTTCTGGTTGTAATTCTTACTACTGGTATGGAAATGAGTATTACTCTTCTGGCACCTACACATATTCTTATACGAATGAATATGGTTGCAACATTGTTTACACACTAGATCTGTATCTTGGTTACGATACTTATCAAGACATCTACGCTGAGGCATGTTATTCTTATGAGTGGAATGGAGAAACGTTGTATTACTCTGGTGATTACAGCTACACCTTGCCAAATCAATATGGCTGCGGTGACATTGTAACACTTCACCTCACTATTTACAACGGAACAACAAACTACACTGATATCGCAACATGTTATGGTTACGACTGGTATGGTTCGTTCTACACCGAGTCTGGCACATATGAATATTCATACACAGACGGAAGCGGTTGTACGAATACAGAAGTATTGAATCTGACAGTATATCCAACACCAGTGGTTGAGGCCGGAACGTATACCGCAATTTGTGGTGCCACAAGCACAATCGAATTGTTTGGTACACCAACAGGCGGCACATGGTCAGGTGTAGGTGTTAGTGGAAATATTTTCAGTGCAAACGCTGGAACACAAACGCTCACATATTCTTACACCAATGAATATGGTTGCACTGCCTATGATGAAACAACGGTTGATGTAAGCTTTATGCCAGCAATACCAGGCCCAATCAGCGGCCCTACTGCAGCATGTGAGTTTATGACCAACTCTACAACTGCATTCTACTCAGTACCAAACGTACCTGGAGTGTCGTATGTATGGTTGATGCCATTGAATGCCACATTGGTTAGTGGTGCTGGTACCAACGTTGCAGAGGTTGCATACAATGAGTTCTTCACAGGAGGTAATATTCGTGTGAAGGCGATGACCGTATGTGGATTGAGCCCTAACGCTGCGTTGTTTGTTTCAGTGACTGGTCTTACCACACCTGGTTTGATTACAGGAACAAACAAAGCATGCAACGGAGATATCGTTACCTTTAGCATATCTGCTGTAAACAACGCGACATACTACAACTGGACTGCACCATTTGGATCAACAATCATCAGTGGTCAGGGAAGCACATCAGTAGACGTGCAGTTCAACGCAGGCTTTACTTCATCTGGAGTAATCAGTGTTACTGCTTCAAATGATTGTGGAACCAGCAATCCTAGAACGAAGACAATTACACCAAATGCACCGCTTAAACCATCTGTAATAACTGGTCAGGTATTTGGAAATTGCAATTCAACAAGTTCTTATTCTGTAGTTCAGGTTGGTTCAAACACCTATAACTGGACGGCTCCGGCTGGCGCAATGATTATTGCTGGTCAGGGTACAAATACAGTAACGCTGTATTTTACTTCTGGATTCGTTCCTGGTTTGTTGAGTGTTGTTGCTCAGAATGATTGTGGTACAAGCTTGCCAAGAACGATTACACTTCAGGCCAAGCCTGCTGTTCCGTCGATCATCTTTGGTGAAACTGTGCCATGCGCCACTTCGGTTGAAACTTATTCTATCGTTCCGGTTCCCGGAGCTACGAATTACAACTGGATTGTAAGCGGAGGGTCTACGATTCAATCAGGACAAGGCACAACATCAATCACAGTGCTTGTAGGAACTTCTGCAGCTATCGTGAAGGTTCGTGCGGAAAACGCTTGTGCAGTGAGCGGTTATAAGTCTCTCAATGTTTCTCCGGTTCTTTGCTCTTTCAAATCATTGAATGATGGAAGCAACAGCGATGAATTGTTGATTTATCCAAATCCTACAAGTGATATGTCACGTGTGGTGTTCGCCAGCGAAATTGCAGAAGCCGGTTCATTGAAACTTTTGGATATGACAGGTAAAGTTGTATTTGAGAAACAAGTGAATCTTGTGATTGGAGATAACACTATCGAATTGGATCTTACCGATGTATCGGTTGGAGTATATTTTGTTCAAGTCAATTCTTCTGTGCTTCATACAACTGCCAGGTTGGTTAAGGAATAAGGCAGTAACGGGTAGATTAAGCTGAAACGAGAGGCCATCCAACGGGATGGCCTCTTTTTTTTCTCGGTGAAATTGTATAAGAAAAATCCAGATAACCTTAACAGTGAGCAATTGTGGAGCTATTACTTTTGCAAAGAATGAATAGAATAAAATTGCTGGTCCTATGTTTGATTCTGGCGACAACGTGTTGCCTGCAATCAAGAGCTCAGCAATCCCAAATTCCGGGAGGGCCGTTTGAATGTGATGGGCTTGCCTATTTATTTCAGGGAGATCCTGCAAAAATGATTCGACTTGACCCTGAGACCTCTGAATATGAAATTGTGAGTGAAGATCTTTTTCCCGGCGATACGCTGCAACGAATAAACGCAGTTGGATTCAATAGTACAGATCATTATTTCTGGGGATATCGTTTGGGCACAAATGAACTTGTCAGAATCTCATCGGATTTTTCAACCATGAGTTATACCATCGCAGCCATTCCCGATACCATGCTTTTTTATTCGGGTGATATCGATGAAAATGGAATCATGTATTTATTGCCACACAACGAACCCACAATTTGGCGTGTGGACCTCAATCCTTTTTCAGAAAACTATCTGACTGTTCTCGATGTTTTGCCAACAGATACAACCATTGTTTCTGATTGGGCCGTAAATCCGGCAGACAATCAGCTTTACGCTTTATCTTCAGAGTATCACCTTTACCGGTTTGATACATCCACGGGATCGAGAACTGATCTTGGAGAGGTAACGGGTGAAGGACTGCATGACTTTGGACATTATGGAACAGCATTTTTTGATTCATCAGGGAAGTTTTATTTTTCACACAATCAGAATGGAAATATGTTTTCCATTTCTGCAACAGATCTCGGCAACACCTCTGCCGAATGGGTTGGTCTGGTGCCGTTTTCAAGCAGCAACGATGGGGCTATGTGTTCCCTGGAAATTGTTGGTCAGGATGAATTACCAGGCTCTGCCATTTCAATATTTCCAAATCCTTGTGAGAGCGAATTTGTTCTTAAAACTCCTTTTGCAGGATTGAACGAGGTTCTCGTGTATGATACTTATGGCAGGTTAATAGTGAGTTCTTCATTTTCAAATAGCACTAAGGTACTTACCTCAGATTGGTCAGATGGGCTCTATGTTGTTCGAATACTACATCATGGAGAAATTGTGTTTACAGAAAGAATTGTAAAACAATAGTCACAACACACTAAAAAGATAGAAGTAATCTGCACATTATCATTTTGAGAATTGTGATAAGTTGTAATGGACGGTAGAAATTTGCGCTTTAATTAGCCGGAAGTTCTATAAATTTAATTAAACACCTAAACACATGTCAACAGAAACAAGTTCAGCAGTGATGACGACCACCGAAGTGGCACATCGCTTAATCGAATTGATCAAAGCCGGTCAAAATGAGCAGGTCTACACGGAATTATTTTCGGATGATGCAGTGGCAATTGAGCCAGATCAGGCGCCTGTGAAAGAAACAAAAGGCAAAGAAGCGCTAATCGAAAAACACAAAGCATTTCAAGCCACAATCACGGAGTTTTTTGGTTCAGGCATTTCTGAGCCACTTGTAGCAGGAGATTATATTACGCTTACCATGTGGATCGATGCAACATCCAATGGCCAACGTATGAAAATGGATGAGGTGTGTTTGTATCATGTAAAAGATGGAAAAATTATCAGTGAACAGTTTTTCTTCTGATACGAAAAGAATTACGAATAAAGAGGCGCGTCGAAAGATGCGCCTTTTTTCATTTTTCTCAATTCAGGTTGATGGCTTTGTGACGGAAATATGAAGAAAGACAGGTGGGTATTATCGCAACTTTAAGAAATGACGGGTGCTTCAAGAAATAACGATAAGATCGGACGTGGATTACGTGAAGTGTGTACGCTTGCACGGTCAATTTTAGCCGACCCGCTTACCATGAAACAAATTCTATTTTGCACAACTTCGAAGAGTGCTATGCCTTGTATTGAAATGACCTCAACCGTAAATTTCAAATCCGGGTCAGTTAAGACGATTTTTTTGTTGCTTATTTTGGGTATTTGTTCTATTCCGGGCAAAGCGCAATATTCTATAACCGGCACCGGATCTGGCAACACCTACGGTCAGGACTTCAACACGTTTACTGGAGTCGCCTTAACGGTTCCAACGAACTGGGGATGGTCATGGACAGATTTCACACCAGGTGGATTTTATGATAGAACCGGCACTTATAATAATGCGAATTCCACGTATGCCTTGCGCGAAAGTGCGACACCGGGAACGGATCGCGCTTTTGGTGGCAAAGTTGATGGCACAGCAAGAACGCTGACCTTTTCTGTTACCAATAATACAGGTTCAACAATAACCGGATTCGAATTGACCTGGAATGTGGAGCAATATTCGCGCGAGGCAACAGCCACTCCTGTGTCGTTTAGTTATCGCCTCAATGCCGCCGCATTCGCACAAACCGGGGCCACAGGAAGCGGCACTACCGCGGTGACAGCGTCAACTGGCGCGGCAGCCAACCTCGCTAGTATAACTGTAACGGGTCGTGTGATTTCCATTACAGGTATAAGCCTTGCAAATGCAGGCACAGCGGATTTCAGATTTACAATCGGAAATGGGACAGCTAACAATGCCCATATTGGCGTAGACGATTTTACACTCTATGCAACTGGCGCTACACCAGCAATTGCCTTAGCTGATAACGGAACCCAAGTAGCCGCTGCCAATATTCTTGAAGGCACAAATGACAATGTGCTGCACAAGTTTCAACTTGCAGTAACCACGGCGAGCGCCACATTGACAGGTGTTACGTGCACCACAGCAGGTGCTTACGACGCAGCCGATTTAACAAATCTCAAATTGCGTTATTCGACGGATGCTACGTTGGATGCAGGAGATGCGACCTTGAGCACACTCGCGTCTCCCGGAGCGGCCGGACCAAAAACCTTTAGCCCATTTACAAATCAGTCCATAGCAAGTGGCACAACGGGTTATCTTTTCATTACTGCCGATATTGCGGCAGGCGCTTCAACCGGAGGCAATACGGTTAGTGTGAATGCCATTGCAACGTCCAATCTTACGTTTTCATCAGGAACAAAATCGGGAAGCACAACCAATGGAGGTACACAAACCATCATTGTAAATACAACGCCTTCGATTGTGCTCGCAGATAATGGAACCCAGGTAGCGGCAGCCAATATTTACGAATCGAGCCTCGAGAACATCCTGCACAAATTCCAATTGGGAGTCACTGTTGCCAATGCAAATCTTACTGGCATGACTTGCACAACCACCGGCGGTTATGATGCTGCCGATATTACAAATTTGAAGGTACGCTATTCTGCGGATGCAACATTGGATGCCGGGGATGCAACATTGAGTACGTTGACTAGTCCGGGAGTTGCGGGCGCAAAAACATTTCCTTCCTTTACTTCACAATCAATCGCAGCGGCGGCCACAGGCTATGTGTTTATAACTGCTGATATCGCAGCGAGTTCTGCAAGTGGAGGCAATACGATTGCAGTGAGCGCGATTGCGACAACAAACCTCACATTCACAACGGGAAATAAATCGGGGTCAACAACTGTAGGAGGAACTCAAACGATTATCGTTGAGCCACTCAAAGAGATTGTCTTCACCGAGGCCGATGCAGATGGCGATGAGTTTGAGTTTATGACACTCAAAACGCTTGATCTCAATGGATGGAAATTGACTGACAATGGAATTTTGGCAGGTGGAACGCTTAACACCGGAGAGAATCTATACACCCTTCCGGCTACCGGATTTACAACGGTTCCGGCCGGGACATTCATTCGTGTTTCGAGTGCTACCGGTACTAACAACACCAATTTTGTTGACGGAATGGTGACGTTTTATGGTGGACTTTCAGGACTGAATGCCACGGGAGAACAAATAATAGCCTATACCGGAACCAATACATTTCGCGGAGGAATCAACTGGGGGAATGCCGGTTGGACATCGGGATCAACAGGCAATGCCGATAGCAGAGCACCGGGCACCGCTACCGATTTTGGCCCCAATACATCATCCGATGAAATTTGGTTTGATCCGGCTACTACTCTTACCGGAACAATCGATGACATTATTCTGGCAACCGGAACAGGAGTTCGCAATTTTTCAAACTGGAACACAAGCAACACTGGAGTGAGTGATGACTGTGCTTTAAAGGACATACAGTTTTTTCAAAGTGATTATTCGAGTGGCAGTCTTGCATTCAGCAGTATTACAGAATCGGGATTTACCATTAACGCATCGGGTTTAAGCTTTGCAAATTCCAATAGCGATACACGATACATGGTTGTTGTTAACGCTATTGCAGCGCCTTCAATACCTGCCGATCGTTATACATGTTACAATACTGTTAGTGCAGTTTATACATCAGCAGACGCTGTTGTAAGCAGCGTTGCAGGGCAGATTTTTGGCGGTGTTGGATACACACAATGCGGCACCCCGACAACAGGAAACGGCAAGGTGGTTTATTTCAATTACACCCTGCCCTCTTCACTGGCCATTACAGGATTAACTGGTGGAGTGACATATGAAGTGCGCGTTTATGCAGTGAATGGAAATGGAGTAACTGCAAATTTGGGTACAGCCAACAGTGCGGGTTCACAGGCAACTGCGGCTTGCTCGGCACCCAATGTGCAGGCTTCAGCGCTCAACATTACATCACCTACTGTGACCTCACTAAACCTTGCATGGACAAACGGAAATGGAACATCGCGTCTTGTTCTTGCAAAGGCAGGAAGCGCTCCTACTGGTGTGCCGTCTAACAATACAACATACACTGGCAATACAGATTTCACCGCTGCGCCTGCTTTGGGCGACGGCGTGTTAGTTTATACCGGAACAGGAAACACTGCAACAATAACAGGACTCACGGCCGGCACAGCGTATTATTTTCAGGTATTTGAATATACATGCAATGCCGGAACAGAAATTTATCTCACGTCTTCGCCTGCATCCGGCAACAGATATACACTACCAAACAATGTTTCACTTACGGAGAATTGCACAGACAATTCAACCTATCAATTGAACTGGACCTTTGGTGCAGGTAGCAATGATGGGGTGGTGATTTTTGCGAGACAGGGAGCAACACCTTCGGGACCCGGCGTCAACAATGCAAGCACTTTTACAGCGAATTCTGATTACAGCCTTGCAACCGATCTTGGTGCTCAGGGAAGATGCATATACAAAGGAACAGGAACAACAGTTACGGTGACAGGATTGACATCAGGTTTGAATTACACTTTTGCTGCCTATTCCTACAAATTAAATACCGGAACTGTATGGAGTTCGGGTACAACGATTTCAGAAACCATTTCATTGCCCAATGTTTCAACAGCTTCGGCCACTGGCGACAATACATTTATAAATGTGGGATGGACAAATCCACTGGCAGGATGTTGGGATGAAGTGCTTGTAGTTGCAAATCTGGGCGCTGTCGTTTTTACTCCTTCCGGTGATGGCACCGCATATATTCCCAACGCGACTTATGCAGGCGCCAATCAGGTTGTATACAAAGGAACGGGCACTGCAGTTTCGGTTACATCATTAACCAATGGATCAAATTATTGCTTTAGAATTTTTGTTAGAAAAGGAATTATGTGGTCAACGGGTACAGAGGTGTGTGCAATCCCTTCAACGGTTACCAATTTTGGCCCTGGCGATCTTGCAATCGTTGCAATAAACACACAAGTTCTTGGATCCGGCAGTACGGATGAAGTTTGTTTTGTTACGTTTAAGGACATTACCGCAGGAACTTCTTTCTATATGACCGACAACGGGTTTGAACGTGGAAGTGCTGATAAATGGGGCGACACAGAAGGTCTGATGCGATTTACCCGCCTCACAGGATCATCAACTATTGCTGCGGGAACAACAATTTGTATTGATGGCCCATACGATACTGAGCCACGATACGACATTATTGTATGTGGTGTAGACGACAATTCAAATTGGCAAATTGATCCAAACGTTATCGGTGGCGGAATCACCAATTTTGATCTGAACAGCAGCGATCAGGTTTGGATTACACAAGGCGGCAATTGGACAAATCCATCAGGAACACAAAATGCTACTTACAACGGCAATGTTTTGTACGGTTGGACGGGCATTGACTGGAAAGCAAATATTGGTGTCAATACTCCAACGTGGACAACCGCCGGTTCGCGTTTGATTCCGAAAACGGAATGTTTTACAACCAATGTTTCCACTGTAGCGAATAACAGCAAATCGAAATATACAGGTCCTGTTACATCAACAACAAGACTTGGTTGGATTGCGCGCATCAACAATGCTGCAAACTGGACGGGCTATACCTCTAACGCGAATTACGACGCGGCGCCTGCTGCCTACGATTATGTTTTCTCCTGCATCACCTTCCCAATTAGCACAGCAACAGAGGTAGCGGGCAAATGGACGGGTGCTTTAAATGACGATTGGTTTAACTGTGCCAACTGGGACACACGCGAAGTGCCAGATAGCAGTATCAATGTTGTAATTCAGAATGTAGCAGGAGCAAACAACAATTGCAATGTAGACTACAATGCCACAAATGCATTTTTGTATGATAATGTAGCCAAGTGCAACGACATAACCATTACTGAAAAAGAATTGCGTCTTACTGGAAATGCGCTCGATATAATAGACGTTCGTGGCGATCTTACAATTGGAACCAATGGCGTTTTGGATATGAGTGATGGCAGTGCTGCGATCGATGGTAGCGTTTTACTTTATGGTGACTGGAGCAATCAGATTGAAACCAATTTCAAACAAGGCGACGGAACGGTTACCTTAAAAGGCAATGTTGCGCAAACAATCAACACGGCTGATACAAAGGAAGTCTTCAATAATCTGACGATACAAAATGCAAGCGCTTCAGGAATTACGCTCGCGAAAAACGTTCAGGTCTTGAATGCACTTACCATGACTTCTGGAAACATTGCAACTGGAGCCACTATTTTAGAACTTGGATCAAGCACTAGTTCCGTGGGGTCTTTGAGCTACACAAGCGGCAACGTGATAGGTGATTTCAAACGATGGATAAACACCACCGGAACAGGAATACTTTTCCCTGTGGGCACGGCAACTTCTCATCAAAGAGCGCTTGTCACTTTTACCAACCTTACCAATGGTTCCTTAACTGCGAGATTTAATTCAACCAACCCGGGCTCAACCGGTTTGCCGCTTGCAGAAAACGCATTCAGTCTCGAAAATCAGTTTACTGAGGGGTATTGGTCTCTTACTCCTGCTGATGCATTAGGCAGCACAAATTATGCACTGGAACTCACCGCCAATGGTTTCAGTAGTTATACAATCGATGCGAATACCAGAATTATAAAACGAAACAATGGTGGTGCGTGGACACTAAATGGATCACATGTAAACGCTGTGGGACTGGTTGCAAAGAGAAGTGGTCTAAACAGTTTCCCTGAGTTTGGTTTGGCTGCAGCCGTGCCATGTCCAACCGGTGTGAGCGCTCCTTCAGTTCTTACGCAAAACATCTGTATAAACGCTGCTATTGCATCGCTTAGCGTTACAGTTACGGGAGGTGCGGGTCCGTTTACCTATCAATGGTATAGCAATACAGTAAACAACAACACAACAGGAACTTCACTTGGTACAACCAATGGTGCAAACACAGACACATATTCTCCACCCACTTCTGCTACACCTGGAATTACCTATTATTACTGTATTGTTTCTCAAACCAACAGTCCGCTTTGTGGAACTTTTACATCAACTACTGCGAGCGTTACAATTGTAGATCTCGTAGCTTCTATTAGCGGAACAACTTCAATATGCAACGGATCTTCGACCACAATAACATTTACAGGAACACCAAACGCAACTGTTGTCTATACCGTCAATGGAGGCACGAACCAGACAATTCTTTTGAATGCACTGGGCTCTGCTACATTGAGCACGGGCTCATTAAGTGCACTTACCTCATTTGATCTTGTAAGCGTAACCAATGGTACTTGCAACTATCCAGCCTCAGGAAATGCGACGGTTTCAATTGTACCTCTTACGGCTTCGATAAGCGGAACGACAACCATTTGTTCAGGAAGTTCTACTACAATTGTTTTTAGTGGAACACCCAATGCAACTATCACTTACGACATAAATAGCGGCACCGATTTGACAATTGTTCTGGATGCTTTGGGAAATGCTACACTGTCTTCAGGCGTCATTACTGCAACAACTACTTTTGCTCTAATTAGTGTTTCAAACGGCACATGCACCTATCCTGCATCGGGTAGCGCTCAAATAAATCTATTCACTTCTCCAACTGCGACAATTTCCGGAGGTACCGCATTGTGTAGCGGAGAATCGGCTGTTATCACGTTTACCGGTACTCCATGGTCTGTAGTTTCATACAATGTAGACGGAGGTATTTCGGAGGGCATACTACTGGGTGAATCAGGTATCGCAACTGTTGGAACAGGAGTTGTTTCAGCAGATCACACCTATAATCTGGAGTCTATTGATGATGGAACATGCACTGCAACATTATCAGGAAGCACAACAATTGATGTGATCGAAATAACAGCAGGTATCAGTGGGCCCGCCAGCGTTTGTTATGGCAGCGCGGTGACTTTGAATTTCACAGGAACACCAAACGCAACTGTTTCATATTTGCTCAATGATGAAACTGCATACCAGGTGGTATTGAACGGCAGTGGCAATGCTACTGTGATCACCGGTGCGATTTCTACAAGTATTTCAAATTATGAAATAACGATTGTGGAGTCGGGAAGTTGTTCTGCTCCAATCACAGGTTCTCTTACAATAACTGCGGTTGAAGCTCCTTATGCAACTATTAGCGGCAGTGCAGCTATTTGTTCTGGTAGTTCCACTACAATTTTATTCAATGGAACACCAAATGCTACAGTGGTTTATACTGTAAATGGAGGTGCGGCCCAGACATTGTTGTTGGATGCCGGTGGCAACGCATCACTTAATACAGGTGCTCTCACAACTACAACTACCTATTTTGTATCACAAGTTGTTTTGGGTAGTTGCAGTGATTCACCAGAGGCAACAGCAATCATTACAATTTCGGGGGATACTTATTATGAAGACGCCGATGGCGATGGATATGGCAACAACGCGAGTACTCAACTGAGTTGTGCACAGCCTGTGGGATTTGTGATGGATAACAACGATTGCAATGATGCCGATCCGGCAATTAACCCAATGACTTCGTGGTACGCCGATCTTGATGGTGATGGATACGGAAGTTATGTATTCGTAAACCAGTGTATCAATCCGGGTATCTCGGGAGTTGTGCTGAACGGTGGCGATTGCGACGATCAAAATCCTGCAATCAATGCCTCGGCAGTGGAATTGTGTCAGAATGGAATTGATGATGATTGTGATGGTTTGGTGGATGAAGGATGCAGCAATATTCCAAATGACAATTATGCAGATGCACAATTTGTAAACAGCAATTACTATCCACAATGTTATCTCATCGCTGGCACATGTGTTGAAGCCGATATTTCGCCGGAAGCAAATCCATTAAACGTAGCGATTGGAGGTGGAGGTGATGTGTGGTACAAGTTTGTTGCACCAAGCACGGGTGTTCAGATTCGGGTGATTCCAAATGGGTTTGATGCAGTGATCGAATTGCAGAACTCCCTCGGTGGCCAGGTAGACGTAGAGAATAGCGTTGGCCTTTCTTCAACAGAAATTATGAATCTGAATGGATTGATTGAATTACAAACCTATTATGTCGCTGTAAGGAATTACGATAATTCGACCGGCGGTACTTTCAATGTTTGTATCTCTCCGCTGATGGATAGTTTTTGTGCTGACGGCGCAGGAGAATACAATCTTTGCTCAAACTTTAAAGCCGCATGGACGGGAGCGAATAACTATACTTTCAACTTTACACCAACCGGAATAACTCCGGGTGTTCCAACCAGCGGCACTTCGGCAAGTCAATTGCCATTGTCGGGAGCTTCGCTGGCATTGCAGTATGGTGGAACATACACGGCAACTATCAATGCCAATTATTATTTACAGAATGGAGCAGGCCAGCCTGAAACCATTGTGGTAAGTGGCACTTCAGTATGCACTATTTCAATAGCGGCTCATGCCGATCTTAAAGTGAAGCCAACGCAACAATGTCCTGCTACCTTGTTGCGAGGCACTACACTTCAGGCCAAACCGTTTGTATGTACCGCTTTAAACTATACCGTAGAGTTTACTCAGGTTGCTGATTGCACCGGCTCAACAACCATAGGATTGCCAATCGTTGTCAATACAAGTACTTCATCTCCTAACGTGAGTTTGTCATTTACACAACCAGCCGCGCTTCAGCCACAGGCGTTCTACCGTGTGCGTTGGAGGCCAAATTTCAGTTATGGCAACGGTGTATTTGGCACGCCGGTGGTAATTCACATGGGAGGTAGTTCAAGCGCAGAGTACGAATCCTTGTCGCTAAATGAAACGGAAGATGATGTATCGATATATCCAAATCCTTCTCATCCGGATGGCTTCAACATAAGTTTCGGCGTGCCGGTATCAGAGAACATGGATGTACGAATTTACAATCAGTATGGCGCATTGGTTTTAGAGAAAAGGTATACCTTAACTGATTCGGAGTCCAAGTATATTTCAATGGACGGAGATTTGGCAACAGGATTGTATCTTGTAGTAATCGAAAAAGGAAATGAACGCTTCGAAAGAAGGATGATAATAATTCCGTAACATATTGGAAACACTTCTCGCAGATTGTGCGCAGCCGTTGACGTTTTGAATTGGGTTTCGATAGTAGGAGCCCCATTATTAACCTTTTTGTAATGTTGCCTTGTGAATAGCAATGCGCATATGCGCTGAATTTTGTGCCCTAATTAACCAATCGACGTGAAAAGGATCTACTACATCGCATTTGTATTGACATTCGGAGTAATTGCTTCATGCAAAAAAGAAGTTGATACGGATAATTTTCCATACGAAACGGCCAGTTATCAGAACGAAGTTGCGGCCATCTACGATGATGCCAACTCGCTGATGACTTTTTTCACTGAGGCGACGCCAGACACTCCTTGCGGTATAGTAGAGATTTTAGATTCAGCGGATCTCTTCAAAAAGACTTTTGTATTTAGCGGCCTTTCATGCAACGGAAAACTGAATCGTTCAGGAAGGATTCATCTGCAACTTCAGAATGCAAGCGACTGGTATACCACTGGAGCTGAACTCAAAATCACGTTTGAAAATTTTGCGTTGACGACCATAGCTGGTTCAGGCGAATCACTAGTCATCAATGGCAGCCGCATGGTGACCAATCTGAGTGGTGCTACACTGTTGGAAGAACTTACCCCCGGAGGCCCTGGTATTCAGCGTCAATTCACAGCCCAAAACATGAGCATCACCTATCCAAATGGCACGCAGCGAATTTGGAACGAGTCGCAGTTGATGACCTCCTTCAAAAATCCGGATTGGGAATTTGAATTTCTCCTCGAAGGAAATGCAACCGGATTGCCCTATAGCAACATTGGCAACTGGGGAGTAGATAGAAAAGGAGAAAACTACTACACTGAATTCAATGAAGCTTTAACAGCAAAACTCTGTGGTGGTATCTGGAAACAAAGCGGTGGAAAAACAACGATTTACCACACCGAATCTCCTGCAACCATGATTGAGTTTGGTGTAGATTCAGAAGGAAATCCTTCCTCTGAGGCATGTTTTGCTTATGGAATCAATGTTATTTGGACAGACGAAGAAGGCATAGTGCACGTAACCACCAGACCTTACTTTTAAAATAAAAAAATCGCTATAAGGCCAGCCAACATGCATTGTAGACTTTTTTTTTATTTGCTCGTGTTAAGCATTTGTTGCTTTGGTTTGCCTTCGTGCACGTCAATAAAAAAAATGCGTTACCTCCAGACGGAGGAATTGGACACAGGAGGTAAAGTCGCCTTCAAAAAGAACACAACACCCTATCTTATTCGCCCCGGAGACAATCTGTTTATTGACATCAAAAGTCTCGATCCCACGGTAACAGAAATTTTTAATTTAAAATCTGATTACAGAAGTGACCCATACAATGAGTCGTCGCTTTATTTGAATAGCTATGAGGTAGACACCATGGGATGCATTCTAATTCCGGTGTGTGGTCGAATTTGTTTGGGTGGCAAGGATTTACCAACCGCGACAGCCGTCGTCCAGGATAGTATCGGCAGGTATTTCACACAATCGTATGTAACCATGAAGCTCGTCAATGCTGAAATCACCGTTCTGGGTGAAGTTTCGCATCCGGGTACTATCAAAGTAAATGAGACAGAGATCAGTTTGCTCAAAGCCCTGAGTCTTGCAGGGGATATGACGGAGTATGGAGAAAGAAGAAGTATTCAGATTATTCGTGAAGGAATTGATGAGGTCACCATCGAAGAGATTGATCTCACTCAGCCAGATGCCATGGCAAGTGCCTCATTCTTTTTGCACCCGGGTGATGCGGTATATGTGCCACCAATTGGATTAAAGCCTTTGGAAACAAATCTTGGACCCATTCGGACATTGTTTCAGATTGTTGGAACCGCATTTATTGGATGGAGAATATTCAACTAGCAGCATAATCAAAAAGTCGCGTGAAGCAAACAGAAAATCCTTTCGAAGAAACACCTCTGGACTTATCGGCTTTTTACGCCAAGGTAAAGTCGAGGTGGTGGTATTTTTTGATTGCGCTTATTGTGTTTACCGGTCTTTCCTTCATGGCCATTCGGTATATGCGGGCCAACTACAGAATAGGCACCACTCTGATTCTGCGCGATGACAAGAACAGTTCGTTGGGTGCAGAAAACTTATTGGATGGGTTGGAGCTTTTTGCAGGCAAGAAAAACCTGGAGAATGAAATAGGCATGCTGCGATCGTATCAAATGATACACAAGACTATTCTGCAATCCGATTTCGAAGTGTCCTATTATACCAAAGCATGGATTAAATCTGTGGAGCGATACCGGGATATGCCCTTCAGAGTGGAGATTGACACAACAGTAGAACAACTCGCAGGTGTTCCGTTTTTTGTTGAAGTACTTTCATCGGATAAATGCCTGATAACAGCTCACGCAGAGAATGCTGAGCTCTACAGTTTTGCCGACAATGTCTCAAACAAAAGGTACAAGTCTTCTGAGTTTGATATCCATGACACAGTCTATTTCGGGAAGCCATACGTGCGTTTTGGAGCAGGATTTACTATGTATTACCAGATTCCTTCGGAAGGGGCTATTCCTGGAAATGATGAAATGTACTTTGTTATCAACGATCTCAATAAACTGACCGAGTCTTACCGGAAAGATTTGATCGTGCAGTCTATCAACAGCGAGGCTTCCATTCTGATGTTGCAGTTGGAGAGATCTTCTGTTGAAAAGGAAATGACTTTTCTCAACAACCTGAGCCGGGTTTATATCAGTTCAGGATTGGAAGAGAAAAACGAAATTGCCATCAATACAATTGCGTTTATCGATTCGGAATTGAGTCTTGTTAACGATACACTGAAGGATAGTGAAGCCGATTTGCAGGTATACAGAACAGAGGCAGGATTGGTGGACCTTGGCATGGAGTCGCAAACAAGCCTCACTGCGATGCGCGATCTGGAGAATGAATACGCTCAGGGTTCTGTAAAGCTGAAGTATTATGATTATCTGAATGAAAATCTGCAAAAGAATAATTTGGCAGACAATCTGATTACTCCCGCCACCATGGGAATCGAAGATCCGCTTTTAAATTCGTTGGTAAATGATTTGCGCAAATTGTATTCGGAGCAAATTGCGCTTCAACAAAGTGCCACGCCCAACAATCCATACGTGGCGGTCAGGGAAGCGCAAATAGAAAACCTCAAAAAGACGTTGCAAGAAAACGTAAAGAGCCTTCTTGAATCGGCGAAGTATAGCCTTGCAGAAACCAGGCGTCGCATGCAAAGCATTGGCTCAAGCACGTCTAATATTCCGGAGAAACAAAGACAACTTATCGGGTTTGAACGACGTTTTAATCTGAGCAGTGCTATTTTTAATTACCTCATGCAAAAGCGATCGGAAGCACAGATTGCGAAAGCATCGAACACTGCGGATAGCCGCATACTTGACCCGGCACGCCTGCTGGATGAAAATCCGGTATTCCCGAAGAAACTTTATTTCTATGCAATAGCTTTATTCCTGAGCTTAGTTGTTCCGCTAATCATCATCGTCATTCAGGAAGCATTAAGCGATACAGTAAAGGATAGACGCCAGATTGAAAATGAAGAAATTCCGGTACTTGGGATGACTGGACACAATTTCTATCGCAGCAAACTCCCTGTGAATGATTATCCGCGATCAGCGATTGCAGAATCTATTCGATTGGTGAAGCTGAACCTGCAATACCTCGCACCCAATAAGTCCAACAAAATAATTGGCGTAACTTCAACCATCAGTGGCGAAGGGAAGACCTTCTGTTCGGTAAATCTCGCATTGTCGTTGTCTATGTCTGGTCAGAGAACTCTGGTTATCGGTGCTGATCTTCGGAAACCACGATTGCACGAATCATTCGGTATCAGCAACGAACACGGCCTCTCCAATTACCTCATCCAGGAAGATGATGTTGACAAAATAATTCAACAAACACGGGTTACAAACCTGGACATGATTGCCTCTGGGCCAACTCCACCCAACCCTTTTGAATTGTTATCGTTGCCTGCCATGGGCAAACTTCTGGATGAATGCAGCGAACGGTATGATTACATCATTGTAGATACTCCCCCGATTGGATTTGTAGCAGACTATTTTGCAATTGCCAAGCACATCGACGCAACCGTTTTTATTGTTCGTTTCAGATACACCAAAGTGAAGTTTCTCGCAGACCTTCTGCGCATGAAAAAAACAGCACGCGTGGAGAATTTGTATATCCTGCTCAATGATTACCGCGACTACAGTTCGCCGCAGGGATATTATGGCAAATCAAAAAACAGCAACTACTACGCAGATAACGGCAAGAGAAGTTTCGGCGAAAGGGTTCGCGCAATGTTCAACTGATATGAAATATGCACTTAAGCTGGCATATCGGGGGGCACAATCGCAATGGATCAGATTGGTAGGTCTAATACCATCTCACAAAATAAGAATATTTTGCATGCGTATGCTTGGCATGAAAATAGCCAGGCGCGTAGGTCTTTATACACAGTTTGAAATACGGAAGCCTTCAGGAATTGAAATCGGAGAAGGATCTGTAATTGGCAACAGGTGCCTGCTCGATGGAAGACGAAAACTTACAATTGGCAGGAAAGTAAATATCAGCCCGGAAGTGATGATCTGGACCTTGCATCACGATTACAATGATCCCACTTTTAAAGAAACAGGTGCACCTGTAATTATTGAAGATAAAGTTTGGCTTTGTTCACGCTGCATCATTCTACCTGGAGTCACTGTGGGAGAAGGTGCGGTTGTAGCATCGGGATCGGTGGTAACAAAAAATGTTGAACCATATACAGTTGTAGGAGGAATCCCCGCAAAAAAAATTGCAGAAAGAAACAGGAATCTGAATTATGATTTGGTAGTAAGACCTTTTGGATAAATGTATGGAGCATTGGTTTCGCAATTATGGAATTTCGATAGGACTGATTCTTGGTTTGCTCCTTCAGTTTAAACCACTCAGCGCCCAGGAAAAACAGGTAAACAGAAGCAATCAGCAGTGGGTGCAGTATTATCATCGCAGAAATTTATCGGCCAAATGGCTTTTATCGTATGATGCCGGATGGCGCCAGAGAGATGAATTAAAAAATCCTTCTCAAGCACTGGCAAGAGCGGGCATGCATTTCAGGCCAAACAACTCAACTTTGTTGGGAGCAGGATTTGCGCTGTTTTTTTTCTTTCGCGATGATAAGTTGAGCAGAACAGAGTTGAGGCCTTATCAGGAGTTGATGTTCAATTCTGGAGATTCCAAAATTGCCATCAATCACCGTATTCGGGCGGAAGAGCGCATGTTTAGTGAGGTAAGTGAGGATCAGGGATTCAATCAATTTAACTTCAGATTTCGTTACAGGCTTCAGGCTACAATTCCGATTTTGCAATTTGGAAAGGCGGGTCGGGGACGCGAATTATCTGCACAGATTGCTGACGAAGTTTTTATAAATGCCGGAAAGACGATTGTATACAACGCGTTGGACAATAACAGGATTATTGCAGGTTCCGTTATAAAATGCAACGAGAACCTGCAGGTGTCGTTGAGTTATATGTTTCAATTTGGCCAGAGAAACAGCCCCGGTGTTTATGAATCATCCGATGTTTTATGGCTTACCTTCGTTCATACCACCTCCCGCTAGACAACAATGTACATTTCAGAAATTGAATTAGTAATAAAATAACAGTAAACTTTTTTTCACACCAGTACAGGCTTTTAGCTTGCCACCCCTTAATAGAGGCCCCATGTTGTTTAACTCCTTTGAGTTTTTGATATTTTTTCCGGTCGTAACAATTTTGTATTTTTTGTTACCACATCGTTTTCGCTGGGCCCATTTGCTCGCAGTGAGCTGCTTGTTTTACATGTTCTTTATTCCAGCCTATATTCTCATATTGGCTTTTACAATTGTTATTGATTATTATGCGGGTATCTGGATATCGGGCGCGGCAGGCAAAAGAAGGAAATGGATTTTACTGATCAGTCTGATTTCAAATATTGGCATTCTCGCCTTTTTTAAATACTTCAATTTCTTTTCAGAGAGTCTCTCCCAACTTTTTTATGGAATTGGTGAAACAAACCACTTCATACTGCTGAATATTATTTTGCCAATTGGATTGTCATTTCACACATTCCAGGCCATGAGTTATACCATCGAGGTCTATCGCGGAAAAGTAGAGCCGGAGCGCCATTTTGGGATTTATGCCCTCTACGTGATGTTTTACCCGCAGCTTGTAGCCGGCCCGATAGAGCGACCACAGAATCTCCTTCATCAGTTTCGTGAGAAACACGTATTTGATTATGATCGTGTAAAAAGTGGTTTATACCTGATGCTTTGGGGTATGTTTAAGAAGGTCATCATAGCAGATAGATTGGCTGTTTTTGTAAATGCGGTATTCGATGATCCAACAGGATATTCTGGCGCACCAATGTTGGTAGCGGTTTTGTTCTTCACCATACAGATTTATTGCGACTTCAGCGGATATTCTGACATCGCCATTGGTGCAGCGCGGGTGATGGGATTTGATCTCATGACCAATTTCAGGTTCCCCTATTTTGCTACTTCATTGAGTGATTTTTGGCGCAGGTGGCACATATCGCTCAGCACCTGGTTTAAAGATTATGTCTACATACCTTTGGGAGGAAGCCGTGTTGGGCGTTGGTTGAACTACAGAAATTTACTCATCGTTTTTTTGATCAGTGGATTGTGGCACGGAGCCAGTTGGAATTTTGTAATCTGGGGCGCAATCCATGGTGTGTTGCTTATTGTCGAATCGGCCATCAGGCAAGTAGGCGTATTTCGCCCGAATTCGCGATTTAGTGCGCTGAAGAATTGCCTGGGCTGGGGAATCACATTTTGTATTGTAAACATTGCATGGATATTTTTCAGGGCCGATTCTTTGAGCACGGCGCAGTATTTTTTGCAACACATGTTCGATGATATTGTGCATTTCAAAGGCTTTGAAAATCTTGCAGTTAATTTCCGCGGTATGGGCCTCAAGCCTGCTGATATCTGGATATGCGTTATCGGAATTGCGTTTTTGTTTTTGATCGATTGGCTGAATCGCAATGGGCGTTGGTATCAGATATTGGAGAGTAAGCCCCGGGCCATTCGCTGGACGTATTATTACGTTTTGTTATTCATTCTTTTCTTTTATGCGAATGCAGATTCGGCACAGAACTTTATCTACTTCCAGTTTTAGCTATGGGCAGACTAATTAAAAAAATAGCTTTGTTCTCGATTCCAGTTCTTTTGTGGATGTGTTTTGTTATTGCACTTGATCCATTCAACCGGATTCAGTGGTCTGCAGCGTTTTCGAATGAAACAAAAGAAGAAAAAATAAAGCCCATCAACAGCGTACTCTTCAATATGAGTGAGTACCGCAATAATCCAACCCCTGTAGTTTTCATCGGCGACTCCAGAACAAAAGCACTACCCGCATCTCTTTACACACAACAAACGGGATTGCCCAGTTTTAATCTTCATTCGAATGCGGCAAAACTCAACGAGATGGTTGAGTTATTCTGGTTTGCATCCCGTCAAACAAAACTTCAGAAGGTTTACCTGGGCGTCAATTTTAATTTGTACAATCAATATGCATATGCCAACCGGATAGAAGGTTCCGAGGCGTTGCTACAAAATCCACTGCTCTATATGTTCAACCGAAGTGTGGCCGAATCGTGTTTTATTCTGGCTGGAATGAAAGCGATGAAAAACCACGAACCGGAAATGGGCCGCGAGGATTTTTGGAAATACAATATTGAAACCAAAGCGGTACATTTTTATGGCAAATACCAATATCCCGAAAAACTCTTTGGCGAATTGGATTCAATGGCTGCTTATTGCCGGCAGAATGCGATCGAACTCACATTCCTGATTTTACCCCATCATGCGGAAATGAGGAGTCGGGTTGCAGATTTTGGGTTGACGGCCGAGGAAATCAGGTTTAAAAGTGATATGGCCAAACTGGCCCCAACCATCGACTATGACTACCCGAACGAAATTACCTCCAACCGGGAGCAATTTGGCGACCCTATCCACTATAAATCAGCCATTGGCGAGCTTATTGTGCGCGAATTGGCTACCGATTCGCTGAAAATTGGAAGGCGTATTTCGAAGTAGTATGTTACGGAGAGGTTTCCAAATAGACGCCAAATCCCGAATAATCGTAAAATTCTATTAACGATTCAGTGACATGACCGGAAGTAGCTTGCAGCTCTAAAGAAAAATGCTATGTGTCGGTTTATCATAAGTCTGGGACTCGCTTTGGGATTGAGTTTTGTGTCCTTTGCCCAGGATGAAAATTCAGAAAAAATGCCCGTTCGTTATTCGGTGGGAGCTACTATTGGCACGAGTATGGCCTTTGGTGATGTTACCAATTATTCCATTTTTCCGAAGTCGACCGACTTTGATATTTCCCTTCGCCGCGGTCAGACTGTTTTTGGACAGGCGGATTTTGCGAAATTTCTCGGCGTACGGGCACAAATTCACGAAGGAGGCTTGAAGGGAATACGCTACGATGAAGACAAAGAACCTTTGCATTTTCAAACCGAACAGATCAATGCTTCTGTAAGTCTGGTGGCAGATGGTTCAGTTTTGATGAAAGAAAGGGAAGGTCGTCGATTTGGATTTGATGTGGCTGCGGGCGTTGGTGTGATAGGTTTTCGGTCTTATTCCTTTTTTGTAAAGGATGGCCCTCGATTGCCACACCATTATTATGGATATTCAGCCACAACTTCTTACAACGAGAATGGGTATGCGCGTGTCAACCTGTTGCGCGAGCAACGCGAAATTGCACTTTGTTTTCCCGTGGCTCTGAACCTCCGCTATAAATTTACACCTCGTTTGGAGGGACTTTTTACCCTAAGCAGAATCTATACTGGCACGGATCATTTGGATGCAGAAGAGGTTGTAGAATTTAACAACGACCGCATTTTTTATTGCGGAATAGGCGTTAAGTACAGCATTCTTACAGCAAAAGAGCGCAAGGGAAGTCCTTTTGCAGCAGCAGAAGCATCGCCGGATGCCACGGTGAATGTCTTCTTCAACCGTTTTTCGGTTGGTGTTGCCGGTGGGCTGAATGTTTTTAAAGGCGATATTGCTCAATACCGTGTTGCGCCAAGCCCAAAAGAAATTGGAACAAGCATTGGTTACAACGCTACTGTTTTTGCAGAGAAAAGGTTTAAAAACAATGTTGGAATTCGACTAGACCTTGGTCTTGGTAAAATCGGCGGTCAGCGCGAACTTCAGTATGATCCCAATAGCGATTTGGCTTTTCGCGGAGATGTGTACGAATCAACTGTAAGCGCCAGTTATCGCCTTACAGGTGCAGGGTCGCGCAAGGAATTTGTGAAACGTTTGTATCTGTCGGCCTCGGCGGGTGTGGGATTGACCATGTACAGGTCTTATAGCTACTACACTTCCAACGACGCTGTCCTGAATCAATTTGGTTATTCGGTAGAAAATACGGGCACACCTACGAAGACAGAAAATCTCAAAGCAGCAGGATTGCAATCAGCACTTGTTTTTCCAACAGCAATTTATCCGGGTATCCGCGTTACTTCCAAATTGGATATTCAACTTGGCGCTGTGATTCATCATACCACTACTGATCGATTGGATTCTTTTGTAAAAAACAATTCACGCTACGACAAGTATTACACATTTTCGGTAGGAGTTGCGTATCGCGTGAAGTAGTTCGCTTACAGAAGCTGAATCAAACAGGCTCAGGAGTGAATTGATTGAAGAAGCCATGACAACAGTCGACGTTGTATTATCCAAATTGAAGCGGTTTCTTGTTGAAAAGGAATCGCGCGAATTGCTCATAAAGTCTGGCAGTTCATTGGCCATAAGGCTTTCCGGTTCTGTTGCCACGTATGTTCTCGCCTTTTTTGTTACCAGGGCATATGGCGTGTCGGCATGGGGTTCTTTCATGATTGCATTTACCGTATTGCAGATTCTGGCTATGTTTTCGAGAATTGGTGTTGACAAAGCCCTGATGATGCATGTTGCTGCAAAAAAACAAAATGCAGAATGGAACGAAATTATTGGATTTTATCGCGCCTCACTTAAAGTCATATTGCCAATTTCGGCCTGTGCCAGTGTTTTGATTTTTCTTTTGGCACCATTCCTGGCCCGCGTTGTTTTTGGAAATGAATCGTTGTGTATTCCGATTCAGATTTTGGCCACGGGAATTTTGCCTCTTGCTGGTTTGATGATCAATGCAGAGTCTATCCGTGGATTGAGGAAAGTGCTTTGGTATGCATTTTTTGAAAAGAGCGGATATTTTTTGCTCACGGCATTTTTCTTTTTTCTTGCCTGGAATTATTTCGATACCATTTACCTCGCCGAAATTTCTCTCGTTACTTCACTCTATTTGTTGTGGGCTATAAGTTTTGTCATTTGGCAGAATGAAATTTCTAAGAAATCAATAGGCACCATTGTACATTTTAAAGGTGCAGAGATTCTGGAGAAAGGGCTACCGCTGATGTTGACCGGATCGGCATTTCTTCTAATGAGTTGGACAGACACCATTTTGCTCGGAGTATTCAGAGAAGAAAGTGAAGTGGGCCTTTTTAACATTGCAACGCGACTTGCTTCTGCAAATAGCATTGTTTTGCTTGCAGTAAATAGCTTTGCAGGACCGCGCTTCTCCGAATTGTTTGCAAGAAATGATGCCAGGGGAATCAGAAAATTTGCCCGACGTTCATCGTCGTTGATTGTGGTGTGTTCCGTTCCGGTGCTGGCATTGATTATCCTTTTCCCCACATTTTTGTTTCAATTATTTGGTGTGGAAGAAGTTTCTACCGAATTAATCATCGCCCTGATGGTATTGTTGACCGGCGAAGCTGTCAATTCTTTGTGCGGATCAGTTGGCCTTTTGCTTCAGACAACCGGACATCAAAAAATATTTCGGAACATCATTCTTTTTTCAGCAGGATTTAATTTGCTTTTAAGTCTGATTTTGGTGCCTTATTATGGATTAACCGGAGCCGCGATAGCCAATGCGATTTCTACCATCGTATGGAATGTGGTAGCGCTTTATTACGTAAAAAGAAACCTGGGTTTTTTAAATATCTATTCTCCATTAAAATACTTCAAACATGGTCGTAGATAATTCCGGGCAACTGCTCAAACTTCCCGACTTCATGTTGGCCGGAGCGGCAAAATGCGGCACCACTTCCATTTATCAGTATCTGCAGCATCATCCACGCATCTATATTCCCGAAATTAAGGAGCCCTTTTATTTCAGTTTTGATGATCAGGAGCCAACCTACACCAGCAAGCGATTTAAAAGCAAAGTCGTTTGGCAACAGGATGAATACCTCAAATTGTACAAGCACCTCGAAGAACATATAAAACTGGGAGATGCTTCTACATCTTATCTTTATACCGCAGCTACTACAATAAAACACATGCAAAGGGTATACGGCGAGCGCTCACGTGATGTAAGGATCATGCTTATTCTAAGAAATCCGGTTGACCGTGCGTTTTCGCACTACACACACCTTGTGCGCAATGGATTGGAGCCTTTGAGTTTTGAAAAAGCCTTAGACGAAGCCGTAATTGAAGAAAGGAAAATGGCGATGTGGGGCTATGATTATATCAACTATGGACATTACTACGAGTCCATCAAACTTTTTAAAAATCATTTTCACAACATACGAATTTACTTATTTGAGGATCTCGCGCAGCCACAGATGTTGATCAACGACCTGTGCGATTTTCTTGAAGTCAACAGAATACTGATTCCTTCTGGCAATATCAAAGCAAACGCTTCCGGTATACCGAAAAACGCATCTGCCGTTAAGTTGTTGCGAAGTCCGGCATTGGCAAATGCACTGAAAAAAATCATTCCTGCACGCTTTAAGGAAAACGCACGTCGGGTAAAGGAAAGGATCATGGTTGGTTTGCTGGAACGCCCTGCCATGTCGCCTGATTTGAGACACGAGATCTGGAAGAATTACGAATCTGAATTGGACGCGCTGGAAGACTTAATAGAGCGCGATCTGTCAAAATGGAAAAGGGATGCCCGTTAAATACATCATAAACGGGTATTTCAGAAGCGGCACAACCATGCTGTATGACGCGGTGCGAAAAGCAGTAGGAGAAGATGGGTTTTCATTTTACGAACCCTGTTATCCCAAACTCGGATTGGTTATTCGAGATGAGCAAAGCCACAAAGCCATCAATCCTCTGCATGGAAAAAAAGTATGGCACGAATACCTGCGTCTTGATGAAAATGAACTCAAGGACATTCTCCGAAATCATCCAAACACGCGTGGCGAAGGAATTGCAAATGACCGGGATTTTATGGCCTACATCAATCAGTACAATGCTTTGCCAAATGCAGTCTTTTTACAAACCAACCGCTATCATTTTTTTCTCGACATTTTTTTCAAAGAATACAACGCACAAGTGGTTCATGTGGTGAGGAATCCGATCCATGTCTTTGAATCGATTTACAATTCTTATTTTCAATCAGTCTCTCCGCTAAAAAAAATTGTAAGAAAGCTTACACAGCGCTATACAATGAAAAATTATTTTGGTGTGCAGAACGAGTTCAATTGGATTTTGCAGCATACCGGTTTTCCATTTGTAATGTACAACAACTGGCGTCTTCGTTATTTTAAAAAACCCGATTACTTCTCACAATTTGTGGTTGTATGGATTGTTTCCAATTATTACGCTCTGAAGTCGATCCACAATCACGCAGGAAGGCTGGTGATTTATGAGCGGCTATTGGTTCAGCCCGATAAGGAGTTCAAAGATCTTTCAGAATATCTTGGCCTCGAAGTTGAAGCCCCTGAAATAAAATTGGGCAAACACCTGGTTTCCGGCGCCATGATTTCGAAATTTAAAGGAGTGGTAAAGGATTTTGGTCTGCAACAGCAGTGGGGTTTTATTAGCCAGGAACTGGATAAACATGGAATAAACTATTTACAATCCATGGAACTATGAACAAGTCGCTCGCATACATTTTTAAGGTTGCGGCACTCATGGTGTTTTTGGTGCTCGGGTTCAGACTTGCATTGCGATCTCCATTGAATTCGGTGGTATACAATATCGAGGTCCTTTTTATTTTACTTCTCGCAGTATTCTTTTTCTACAGAATTGCGACAGTGCTCATTTTTAAAAAGACATTTACACAATGGGAAATATTGCTGTGTTTCTTTTTGTTTTTTCCCATTTCAGCGAGTTGGGCTGCCTATAGTGAGTTCGGTCAACCCTTCTTCCACGGCCTGGTTCACCAGCGCGATTTTTATTTGATACTATCAGGATTTTATCTCTTCTATCAGTTGCGCACTGGCCGAATAACGCTGCCATTGCTCGAGAAAGCCTTCGTTTCGTTATCCTGGTTTTGTCTCATTGTCTTTTTGGCATGCAGCCAGCTCATCAATCCAGCTGCCTATCTTGAAACAGATTTTGTAGGATACAATGAATTGAAGGGTGGCTATATTTTTCGATTTACAGTAACATTTATTTCTTTTGGATTCCTGTATTATTTTATAGCTTATTTTAGAAATAAGAAGTGGACCAACATGGTCTATGCGCTTTTATTCTTCTCTTATCTTGTCTTTTTCAGGCAGGATCGCACCATAATTCTTGTTGTGGCTTTTACTGCGGCCGTCTTCTTTTTTATGGAGGTGTTTCGCCAAAACATACTTAAGTACAGCATGCTTGTTCTTCTTGTGGGAGGGGCAATCACATTGTTATTGGTAGGGAGCAAAACGGATTATTTCAAAAAGTTTGATACCATGTTTGCGATAGTGCAGGGCGAGCAAACAGATGAAGCATCTTCCAATGTAAGGTTGAAAGAAATGGCGATTGCATGGCCACTGATCCAGAAAAACCCCATTCTTGGAAATGGAGAATTAAGCAATCAATGGCATGGCGGATATGAAGGCAGATTTGGCTATTTTTTCCCTTCAGACATTGGCATTGTTGGTGTTATTTATGTGGCCGGATTTCTCGGTCTTTTGCTGCTCAATCTTCAGTTTGTGTATGGTCTGGTCATTCTCAGAAAAGTGAAGGAGAAACGCTACGATCTTTTTTTTATCGTCTGCAAATATTTTCTAATGTGCCTTTTTTTGGACTCACTTACGGCCGGTCAAACCATCTTTTATGCGGCAAATAGTGTATTGGTCATTACCATACTTTTTGCGTTTAACAGGTTGGAGAAATACGAAGGAGTAGGAACTAAAACAGCACAGGCATGAACAGATTGAGTTTTTATCTGGGCATAGTGTGCATGTGTTTGGTTGGATGTGCCACCACCAATAAGGCTGATACGCATGGCAAGGAACACCTCATTGAGCTAAAAGACGGCGTAGAATTTTCGACCAGGATGATTGGTTTTAACTCCAGCAATGCATTTCAATTTGACAACACAGCTACCGTTGCTTTCCAGGCACTGATGGACTCCATAAAACCGGCTATTCTTCGTTTTCCGGGAGGTACAATTGGTAATTTTTATCACGCAAGATCGGCGGGTTATGGCTTTAGGAGCGTTGACACAAAATGGATCAAAGGAAATGTGGGAGATCATATCCGATCCCTTTCAGAACGCCAGGCAGTAAGAGAAATAAATTACCTCGACGACTTCATCAGGCTTTGCAAAATATCAGGGTCCAGAACAATCTATGTGTTCAACATTATTTCAGGTTCAACTGAAGAACTTGATTTTGTGTTGGGTCAATTGAGTCAAAACGAAATTGATGTAGCCGGCATAGAATTGGGCAATGAGTTATACCTCAAAGGATATAGCGATAGTATCCCGAATGTTCAAGACTACATCAGACGATGTAAACCATTCGCAGATCATATTCGTGAAAAGTATCCGCGCATACCCATTGCAGCGGTTGCGGTTCCTTATAGTCTCTTTGACAAAGACATATTGAATGAGTGGAACGTTGGTCTGCAGCGTGCGAATTTTTATGACGCCATCAGCATCCATGTTTACCCCACACTCGACGAAGTGAATTCTTATGCGGCTGCAAATGCTTATATGAGTTATGCAACTGAAAAGCTTGGGCAATTTGCGACCACAAACTTTCCGCAACGCTTAAAAACACTAAGCACTCAATTTGACAATAGGAAAATTTGGATTACCGAATGGAATGTGTTGTCTGCAGGAACCAATGTGGGCAATACCATGGCACAGTGCTATTATATCCTCGAAAGTCTGATGTCATCTTGCAGGTCTTCAAAAGAGCTTGAGTTTTCCTGTTACCACAATTTATATGCAACAGACCATGCGTTTTCACTCTTGCAAACCAAGCCAAACAAGCCCGATGAAATTACCCGCAACGCATCCTACTATCCTTTTTTATTGATGGCTTCAATGCAGGAGGATTCACTTATCATTTTTCAGGATTTTGTGATGCCCGGTGCAGATGGCGTGCGGATAACACCGGTGCGGTCAATAAAGGGTGATAAAATTTATTTGATAATTTCAAACAAAGTTGAGCAGGAAAGGGATCTGCATCTGGCCATGCACATCGACTCCCGGCGTTTATCCCTGGCACACCCCGTTCGAAAATCCACCATTTCCGCAGGCGCTCTTTATTCGTCACCGGGAAAATCATTTTTTGAGAACAACGCATCCTTGTATGAGGACCATTCTAAAATAAGTGAGTTGATTCGTCAGTTTAAGTATGTTGAGAATGACACAAGTGGAATGCATATTGCGCCGTTTTCAATATCAATTGTTGAATTTGATCTTCAAAAACCATGACGACCAACCAACCCATATTTGTAACAGGCAGCAGTCGCAGTGGTACTACCATGATGGGTCGAATATTGAACAATCATCCTGACATTTTTACATTCAACGAACTTCATTTTTTTGAGCAACTGTGGTCACCTGAGGAAGCCGAAACCGTTTTGAACAGGAAAGAAGGTGAGACTTTACTCGCCAACCTTATTTCGATTCAACGCGAGGGATATTTGCAAAAAAGAAGAACAGAAAAGTTCCTGTCAGAAGGATTTAAAATACGTCATTCGGGAGATCACAATCAAACGGCTATTCAGCACTACCTCAGTTTTCTTGCACACGAAACGGCGCTGCACCATAAGAGCTGTGCGTGCGATCAAACACCTCGCAATATTTTTTATGTAGAAGAAATTCTCAGATATATCCCCGAAGCACGGGTTATAATCATGATGCGTGATGGGCGCGACGTGTTGAATTCACAAAAGAGAAAGTGGATGCGCAAATTTAAAGGAGCCAGCAACATACCGCTAATGGAAAGCGTGAGGTCGTGGTGCAACTATCACCCAATTACGATCAGCAGATTGTGGCGATCATCAACCCGTGTTGCCATGCGCATGCGCAATCACGAAAGGGTAATGGTTGTTCAATTTGAAGAATTGCTTGCCAATCCTTCTGAAATGGTGAAGAAACTTTGTTTGTTTTTGGGTCGTGAATTTCATCCGTCGATGCTTGAAATTCCGCAACTCGGATCATCGTCACAAAATGACCAGCCGGGCAAGATGGGCATCAATCGTGAGTTGAGCGGTCAATGGATGAAAGGTGGATTAAATCGCGCAGAAATTGCGATCTGCAATGCAATCAATAAACTGGAATTTGCCGCCAATGGCTACCAGAGTGCAGAAGGGAATAGGTTTATTCCGGAGGTAGTCTATTATTATTTGACCTTTCCCGTTAAGACCTGCATAGCACTTTTATTCAACCTGAAAAGAATGCGCAATATCAGGGAAACCATTAAACGCAGATTGAGTTGAGTATGAAATCCAATTTATTCATTGTGGGAACGCCCAAGGCCGGAACTACCGCACTATACGAGTATTTGCGCAATAGCAAGGATGTGTTTTTGCCCTCGATAAAAGAGACCAACTATTTTGCGCATTCTGAAATTTCCAAACAGCGTCTGTATTACAACGCGCCCATTGTTGATTCGAGGCCCGTGTATGATGAATTGTATGCTTCGGCTACACATCAAAAGTGGTTGGTAGATGCCAGCGTTTCGTATTTGTATTACGAACCGGCAGCGACGCGCATTTTTGAATACAACCCCGAAGCAAGAATTATCATCATTTTGCGCAATCCAGCAGAAAGAGCGTATTCGCATTACCTGATGGACAAAAGATTGGGTTTTATTAAATCGGATTTTGCCGTTATTCTAAATAGAAAACAACGAGACCATCAAACCGATGTAGCGTATCAACAATTTGTGAGTCTTGGATTTTACCATGATCAGGTAAAGAGATACATGGATATTTTTCCACACAATCAGATCCGTATTTTTTTTCACCACGAGGTGAAGTCAAACCGCAAAGCATGGCTGAACGAGGTTTGTCAGTTCTTAGACATTGAGCCCCTTTCAGAAGAGGCTACCAGTGAGGCGCACAACGCACACGCCAATCCCAAAAACGGGTTCATCCAATTCTTGTATCAGATGAAATGGCTGCGCAAAGCCATTAAAGCGGTCATTCCGGCGGGTCTTCAAAAGGGAGTGCTCAAAGGTTTTTTCGACAATTCGAAACCTGCTCTTGACCCGGAGATTGACGCCCAGTTGCGAAGTCTTTACAAAAATGATATTCAAAAGCTCGAGGCATTGTTCAATAAAAATTTAATGGCCTGGTATGAATGATGCGCCTGGCCATATTGCATTGATAGATTATGTTGGCAGCAAATCGGGGATGGATTTTTACAGCCTTGAGTTGTTAAAGGCCTTGCAAAACAAAGGGTACACGTGTTCTTGCTTTTCCAATTTTGAAGACCCAACAGAAGGCAAAGTGCGAATCGAACGCACCTTTAAGACACACACACCAGATCCGGTGCTTCCGAGAATATTTGACTTTTGTTATGGGTATTGGAAAGCGACGTGGAGAGCAAAGAGGAACAGAAGTTCTGCTGTAATTCATCATTATTATGGTGCAGAGTTGAAGGAATTATTTGCACTGGGACTGTCATTCATACTGCGGCTCAGGATTGTGCTTATTGTACACGATGTTTCGGCATTGGGCAGTTCGGATAAGGCATGGATAAGAAACCGGGCGTTCAGAATGGCAGGCCAATTGGTTGTCCACAATGCTTTTTCAAAGAAGGAATTGATATCCATTCTTCCGCAACACCTGCATTCAAAAATCGACATCATTCGTCATGGAAATTATTTGTCTCTTGCCGAGACATCTATAAAAAAGTCTGATGCGAGATTGTTGCTCGGTATACCAGATGATAAAAAAATCATCTTGTTTTTTGGGCAGATAAAAAAAGCGAAGGGATTGGATGTGTTATTGGATGCGATGTCTGCCATTGATTCTGATATCCATTTGATAATCGCCGGCAAGGCCAGAAAAACGAGCCTTGAAGTATATCAGTCGAAAATTGAGAACTCTTCTTTTCTCAAAAGGGTTTCTGCACGATTTGCTTACATAGACAATACGACCCGCGATTATTATTTCAGGGCAGCCGATGCGATTATTATTCCATACCTGCATATTTATCAAAGCGGAGTTTTGCTGATGGCGATGTCTTATGGATTGCCGGCAATAGCATCAAATCTGGAGCCCATTCGGGAAGTGATTCAGGATGGAGAAAATGGAGTGCTGTTTAATACTGCTGATCACAACGGACTGGCCCAAAAGGTAAATGAAACATTCGGCAATCAGGAGCGATTGCACACTATGGGTCAGAATGCGAAAACCACTATGAAGAAGGAATACAATTGGCAAACCATTGCCGATCATTACCACGAAGTAATACAAAAGCTCAAAAGATGAAGATAGGAATTGTTGGTACAAGGGGCATTCCCAATCAGTACGGCGGATTCGAACAATTTGCGGAGTATTTATCTGCTGGCCTTGTTGAGCGCGGTCATCAGGTATGGGTATACAATTCGCACCGGCACAGTTATCAGGAATCCACCTGGAAAGGCGTCAACATTGTTCATTGTTACGACCCTGAGCACAAATTGGGCACTGCGGGTCAGTTTATCTACGATTTTAATTGCATTCGCGATAGCAGAAAAAGAGATTTGGACATTGTGCTGCAATTGGGATATACCAGCAGTTCGGTGTGGACCTGGTTGTTCAATAGAAAGCAGGTTTTGATTACCAACATGGATGGGCTGGAATGGAAGCGCAGCAAATACAACAAATGGACACAGCGTTTTCTGCAAAGAGCAGAACGATGGGCGGCCAGGGGCAGCGACATACTGGTGGCCGATTCTGAAGGCATAGAAGAGTATATCCTTCAGAAATATGCAAGGCCTTCCCATTTCATTCCATATGGTGCAAATATTCCATCCATTGAGAAGCAAGACTTCGTTCGTGAAATGAATCTTTCATTATTTGGCTACGACATGATCATTGCCCGTTTGGAACCCGAAAACAATATAGAAATGATATTGACGGGCTTTACGCTTTCCAATATCAAGCAACCAATCCTCGTTGTTGGAAACCACAACACATCCTATGGCAATTATCTCAAGAATAAATTCGCCCATAACCACATCCGGTTTGTAGGTGCCATTTATGACATTTCGAAGCTGGACGAATTGCGGCATTATGCCCGCTATTATTTTCATGGACATTCTGTAGGTGGCACCAATCCATCATTGCTGGAAGCCATGGCCTCCGGGGCTTTGGTGTGTGTTCACGAGAACAGATTCAATTGCTCTGTTATCGGCGAGGGTGGTCTTTTCTTTAAATCGGCCGTAGATGTTGCCGCAATTATGGATCAGGATTTACCGCACAAAAAAAGAGAAGCCCTGATTGCGACTTCTCTTGATAGAATAGATCGGTTTTACTCCTGGAAGCGAATCATTGATCTGTATGAATCGCTTTTTATAAAATCAAAAGTCAAATAGAATAATCTCTAGTTGTGTTGAACGATAAACATGTGGTGATTGTTTGAACCGCTTTGGCTTTCTACCATCAAATGGTAAATTCCATCGGGATAGTTTTGAACATCCAAACTTCTGTTCATTGAATTTGCACAATTTATTTTTTCGATAATTCTTCCTGTATTGTCCAGGATGGTTAAAGTCAACGCTTCGGTTCGTGTTGTAGCAAATGACAACGACAATGTTTGATCGGCCGGATTAGGATAAATCGTCATGTTGTCATTTCCATTGGCGGCAGGTGGAATTTCACCACAGCTATCAACAGTGAGTGTAGCCGGATTTGAAACGGCAAATGGAGGGCAATAAGCCAACACAGCGCAACGATACTGCAATCCGTTTAATGAAGGTTCTGCCGCAACATACAGGCTGTCGTTTTTGGCACCAGAGTAGAAGGCATTGTTCGAAATATTCAACCACTTATTTTGTTGAACATTGAAATATTGCCACTGATATCCCAAGGTAACCTGAGCCTGAGCTCCCACCACAAACAATGCTTCGGCACCTTGATTTTCACAAAGCGTTGCATTGGCAGGATGTTGAGTTATAATAATAGGAGAGGGATTTTGTACAACATTCAACACTTTGGTTTTCGAAAATACAGAAGGAATACATGAACCAGAAATGCGGCAGCGGTATTTGTAACCGTCCATGGTAATTGGCGGTTGCTTTATCATCAATTGCGAAGTATTTACTCCCGCGAAAATAGCGCTGTTGGTAAGGTTGGTGAAAACGCCATTTCCAATTTGCTGTTGCCAGGTATAAACAATATTCACTGCTCTGGCATCAACTGAGAAATAGCCCGTATCAGCAACACAAACTGTTTCGTTGAGTGATTGATCTATAACGGTATTGCCAACATAAAGTGTTGCGGCAAACGAAGTATCATTGGCACAATCGCTAAAAACAATACAACGATATTGATGTTGTGTAAAACCCGCTTTTGCAGTTACGCGAAGCGAGTCTGTAGTAACTCCCTGAAAAGTACCGGTATTTTGAAGATTGGCCCATGGACTAAATCCTGTTTGGCGTTGCCAGCGATAGCGCAGGTTCTCACCAGTAGCCTCTATTTTAAAGTTCACTTGAGTCAAAGCACAAACAGTTACATCAACGGGTTGAAGTGTTACCTGTGCATCTGGCAATACCGTGAGTGTTTTAGGTGCACTGTTTACGACAGGATTGGGACAAGTGGTGCCAATACGGCAACGGTATTTACGGCCACTCAAAGCAATATTTCCATTGATAGTCACAGTGAGATTAGGCGTTGCAACTCCGCTGTAGTAAGCGTCATTGTTTATATTGGTAAAGATCAGTCCCGATGCATCAGAAACTTGCCACTGATAGCTTAGACCAACACCGCGAGCTTCAAGATCGAAATGTGCAATTCCGTTTAAACAAACGCTTTGGTTTTTAGGTTGAACCACAACCTTAGTGCCAATGGTAATGTACACTCCCACTGTATCGCGGCAATTTTCGGTAGTCGTTTTAAGTACGTAAAATTGATTGCTAAGTGTAATCGAGTCAGGATTGGCAACGGGCAAAGTAAGTGCCTGATCCAACCAATAACTGTAGGTTCCGGTTGTGTTGTTGGAATCCGCAATAGGATTGTCTTGAAGACTGATAACACCAGGTTTGCAGATTGGTGTAGGATCAGAAGTAATGAGTGCGGGAACAGGATTGATTGTAACAACCACCGGTGCCGAATCACTCACGTTGCAGGTTGAAGTCTTGCGGATAGTATATGTTCCGCTCTGTGTTACCTCCGCGGGATTTGCAACGGGAAGAAGATTGTTGTCGAGGTAACTTATGGTTCCAATAGAATTGTTGGCATCTGTAACGATTACCGAGGTAAGATTGATGTTTATCGGAGAACACACTGCGCCGGGCAAATTTGAAAGTGTAATATCGGGGGTTGTATTCACGGTAAAAAGGGCGGGGTTCGAAAAACTCAAGGTTGGAGCGTAGGTGCCTTGAATACGGCAACGAAACTGCCAACCATTCATACTTGCGTCTACATTGCTGACGGTAAGTGTTTGGGTAAGCGTGCCTCCAAACGTAGTATTATTTGAAAGGTTGGTAAAAACACCATTGATCAATCGTTGCCAGCGGTAAGTAAGTCCGCAACCAACGGCGGCGCAGGTAAACTGAGCAGTCGAACCAATGCATCCGATTACGTTGGCGGGTTGTTGTGTGAAGGAGGCTGGGGCGTTTACAGTTACTGTCGTCGCTGTTGAATTGGCAGCACATCCGCCTGAGTTTGTAGTTACTACGGTATAATTTCCTGCCGCAGAAGTAGTGTACGATGTGTTGGTTGCGCCTCCAATGTTGTTGCCATTGAGTTTCCATTGATAAGTCAAACCCGCTCCGGCAGTTGTCGATAATATGCTGCTCTGGCCTGCACCACACAACTGAGTGCTTGTGGCTGTAACGATGGGTGTAAAGGAGAAACAAAAAGAAGAAGCGCCTTGCGCAGTACCTGCCCACAATTTGGAAGCAGATTGTTTGGCAAGGCAAAAAATCAGGTTGTTGGCAAGACCCGAATTGTTTGTGCGGTAGGTATTCCAGATAGTTCCGTTGAATGAGCTTAAACCATTTCCTGTGCCGGCCCATGTCAATCCAGACGCATCAGAAAGCACTGCAAGCACAGTGTTGTCTGCCAATCCAGAATTTTGTGTGGTGTAGTTTGTAAAAACACTTCCATTCCATTTTACCAATCCATTGATTTGAGTTCCAAACCACTTGTTGTTTGAGTTGTCTATCGCCACTGAAAGCAATGCATTTGAAGGCAGCGTAGAATTACCCGTATTGTAGTGGGTCCAGCTTGTTCCATTAAATGAAGAAGCCCCACCGTTGCCTGTTGCCCAAACCGTGCCACCATTTTCGATTGCCAATGCTGTAATGCTGTTGCTTCCAAACCCGCTGTTCCCGCTGTTGTAGGCGGTCCATGTACTTCCGTTGAATTTCACCACCCCGGCGCTTTCGGTACCAATCCAGATATTTCCAGAGGCGTCAGAGAGAAGCGCCTTAACGCGATTGTCCGGAATGGATGAATTGCCGGTAGTATAGATCGTCCAGTTTGTACCATCAAACTTTGCAAGTCCTTCATCTGTACCAAACCATTTGGAGTTTACATTATCAATACAAATGGCATTGATCTGGTCAAATGGAAGAGGCGAATTGAAGGTGTTGTAGCTGGTCCATGAGACACCGTCAAAGCGGTTGATTCCACTTCCATGGCCAAACCAGGCGGTGCCGTTTGTTTCGAAAGCAGCAGCGCGAATATCGTCGCTGATAAGACCAGAATTGTTGGTGTTGTAGGTATTCCATTGCAAAACCTGGCAATAAGAATTAGCGGCAATCAAACAAAAAGCAACTAAGATGAGTAATTTGGATCGCATGATAAATTGTAAATTGGGTGTTCGAAAATTGATAAGGTCAAATCTGGCTTCGACTGTAGCTAAATTCAAGAGTCTGGTGTTTACCTTTTGATTAAAGGATTGGGCTCTTTTGCAAAGCCTGTGTTAAGCCCAATGTTAAGAAATATCGATCTCCGGAACGGTTTTTCCGCCTGCAGAGCCGCTTGCATGAGGTTTTGACCTCTTATTTCTCTGATAACGAAACTATAATATCAGCGAGTCATTTGATTTTATTGATAGAATTAGGTTTGACGGAAATTTTTTCGGAGATGTTCAGACCATTTTACCTTTCAGCTTTTGCACTCGTAATGCTCGCATGTATCAACGCGAACGGCCAATCAGGGCAGCTTTCTGGTGCAGTGATGGATTCAGTACTAAATGAGACCGTGTTTGGGGCAATCGTAAGAATTGACGGCACCGAACTGGGTGCAGCAACCGATTTTGACGGCAAGTTTTTGATCGATAAAATTCCGGCTGGAACATATTCTGTTCGGGTTTCGGCCATGACATACCAGGAAATCGTTTTTACGAATATCAAAATTACCGGGGGCGAAATGTCAGATCTCGGTACCATTTATGTCACCACTCAAAATCTGGGTGTAGTTGAAATTATTGCCGATCGCCCTACGAGCACGCAGGCTGCCGTAGTTATCGAAATGAAAAACAGCGATGCCGTTGTTAGTGGAACCAGCGCCGAACAAATTCGCAAAAGCCAGGACAACAATGCCGCTGAAGCCATCAAACGTGTTCCCGGTGTAACCTTGATTGACAATCGTTTTGTGATGGTGCGTGGTCTCAATGAACGATACAACACAGTACTTCTCAACAATGCAATAGCCCCCAGTTCGGAGGCCGATATTCGTGCGTTTTCATTTGACATTATTCCATCTTCCATGATAGATCGGATGCTGGTATACAAATCGGCTTCTCCAGATTTACCTGGCGATTTTGCCGGAGGTGCCATTAAGATCTACACCAAGTCTTTGCCGGAAAAGGACTTCATGAATATCAGTTATTATTCTTCGTTTAGATCCGGAACGACCTACAAGGACTTCTCTGAACAGGACAAGGGCAAAAACTCCTGGCTTGGATACGATGACGGCACCTATGCCTTGCCAGATGACGCTCCTGAGGATTATGCAACCATCAATGATCGCAACCAGGCGGCTCAACTGAGCAAATCGTTCAATAATACCTGGTTGGCATCAGAAGCCATTGCAACACCAGATATGCGCTTCAACTTTCAATTGGGCCGTCGAGGCCGTATGTCACGCGAAAGCCTTTGGGATTATGGTTCAATTACTTCTGTGAACTATTCGAATACCCGTGCAACTACTTCCTGGACGAGGTTGTTGAAGTACCCTGAAGAAGAAAGCACATCGCCGATTTTTGATTTCAGAGAGAAGCAATACAATCATACCGTGAGACTCGGGGTGATGCAAAATTTTGCGTTGAGAAAGGGGACTAAACATCTTTTCGAATTCAAGAATTTGTACAATCACCTTGGTTTGGCTCAGTTTCTTTATCGCGAAGGATATTTGGACGAGGTGCTCTCGGATGTAAAAGATTATACGCTTAGCAATCAGTTTCGTGGAGTGTTTTCCAGTCAGTTAAACGGTAAACACGAATTGAAAGAAAGGTTGAATGTAGACTGGACTGTCGGATATTCACAATCAAACAGAGATGAGCCGGACACAAGACGCTACAGACAAAAGAGAGATTTTAACGCGGGCGATGATGTTCCTTACTTCACCGACGTGCCGTACGGAACTTCAAGCGTAGTGGTAAGCCCTAACTTTTTGGGTCGACTGTTTGCCGAAACCCACGAAAACGCCGTGATGGGTGCCGTAAATCTGGATTACACCTTTAAGTTTGAGAAAATGCCGGAATTCTCACCCAAAATCAAGGTGGGTTCTTACATTGAAAAGAAGAATAAAACGTATCAGGTTAGAAACATCGGATTTAATACTGCCAATAGCGCTGTGCAAACCTTGTCGCTTGAAGAGTTGTTTGATGAATCAAATTTTGGAAATCTCCAAACGGGTTTGATTGTGGGTGAATCGACCCAGCCTGATTACCATTATGAAGCCTACAACAATCTATTTGCATACTACGCAAGTGCCTCAATACCGGTAACGAAGAAGTTCAATATCATTGGTGGAGCGCGTATCGAAAACAATGTTCAACACCTGGAGAGTAATTCAAGAACAGAAATTGATGCCAATGGCGATTATGCTCCGTTGATTATCGATAATCCAATTAACACCCTGTTGCCATCTGTAAATTTGAATTACAATTTCTCCGAAAAAACCCTTATCCGCGGCGGTTATTCTAAAACGATAAACAGACCTGAGTTCCGCGAAATTGCAAACCTGGCTTATTTTGACTTCCAGCGTTTTGTTGTAGTAGAAGGAAATCCAAATCTGAAAACACCACGCGTCGATAATTATGATTTGCGCTTTGAACACTATCCAACACCGAGTGAAATAATATCAATTGGTGTGTTCTATAAGGATTTTACAGATCCTATTGAAAGTATTCTTGCGGTATCTCAAAACCCGACCCAAAGTTACCTCAATGCCCAAAGTGCATACAGCGCGGGAACAGAGTTGGAGGTTCGCAAAGCCCTCGGGCCAATGTTTGAGAAGAGCGATTTTATGCAATCTATGAGTGTGGTATTTAATGCTGCACTTATTCAAAGTAAGGTTACCATCAGCGATACCCTTGCACTCCAGGATAGCGAACGCCCACTGTTTGGTCAATCACCTTACATCGTGAATGGCGGATTGTATTACAGCAACGACAGCACAAAATTGAGTGTTACACTGAACTACAACGTGATTGGTCCACGCATATTCCTGGTGGGTAACATTGACCGCGCGGATATTTATGAAATGCCACGTCATCAACTCGATCTTACCATCACCAAAATGGTGCGCAACAATATCGAGTTGCGTCTTGGTATTCAGGACATTTTAAATCAGACTCAGGATTATTTGCAGGATTTCAATACCAATAAGAAACTGGAACGAACCGGCGACGGCGATGTGAAATATGCAACTGCGAGATATGGGGCATATTGGACATTCGGACTGGCGTTGAAGTTGTAAAGCACAATTAGCTTCTTGTAAAGGAAATGTTGCGCAAATGTTTCCAAAACGAAGGTCGTTCGCAAGTTCTTTTATTTCAGCATCCTTATAAGTTTCATTTGTTACCAAATGGATTCGTGCTTATTCATCATTCAATAATAAAGGAACAATACTACCGTAAACGGACGGGTGCAGATTTGCCTCGGATTTAAAAAACCAATTCTTCAAAAATCATTTTTAATTAACCCAATCAAAAAACTTTCAAAATGAAAAAAGTTCTATTTATGGCGGTTCTGGGTCTTGTGATGAATTTCTCATCAAAAGCTCAGATTACGTATTCGTCAGACAACGGCGCTGGTGATACGCTCTTTACAGTATCTGGTACACTCGTTGGTACTGGCACTGGTCTTTACAAAAATCTCTACTTCAAAAAGAATCACCAGTACCTTTTGACTGGTTACGTTTTTGTAGATAGTTTGACTACTCTGAACATTGCTGCTGGTACTGTAATCAAAGGTGACAAGCCTACAAAAGGTACTTTGATCATCAAGCGTGGTGCTAAACTTAAAGCTCTTGGAACAAACACAGATCCTGTTATCTTCACATCAAACCAACCTATCGGTAGCCGCGCTGCTGGTGACTGGGGTGGTGTTGTAATTTGTGGCCGTGCTACAAACAACCTTGGTACAAACGTACAATTGGAAGGTAACTACGGTGCATTCCACGGTGGTACTGATGATTTGGACAACTCTGGTACAATCAAATTCGTTCGTATCGAGTTTGCTGGTATCGCTTTAAATCCAAACCAGGAGATCAACTCTTTGACAATGGGTTCAGTTGGTTCAGGTACTATCATCCACCACGTGCAAGTTTCTTATGCTGGTGACGATAGCTACGAGTGGTTCGGTGGTACAGTTAACTCACGTTACCTGATCGCTTACAACGGTGTTGATGATTGCTTCGATACAGACAATGGATACCGTGGTTACAACCAGTGGGGTATTGGTCTTCACAACGATCCAAACATCGCTGACGTTTCTAAGACAAACGGTTTCGAATCTGACAACAACTCTGGTTCAACTGCTGCTACTCCAAAAACACGTGCTACTTTCAGCAACTACGCAATGTACGGTCCACTGTTCCCAGGCGCTGCTCCAGCTAATGCTAACTTCCAGGCTGGTGCTCACATCCGTCGTAACTCAGAAATGGGACTTTACAACTCAGTTCTTTCTTACTACCCAAAAGGTATCATCATCGATGGTTCTACTACTATTGCTAACGCAAACGGTGGTTTGTTGAATGTTGAAAACTGTGCTTTCGTTGACAACACAACTACATACAACGAAGTTGGTGGTTCTTTGCTTCCAACTCTTGCTGGTTTCTTCACTGCAAATGCTGATACTGCTATCACTGCTGCGGTTGCTAAATTCCAAAACCCATACGGTATTCCTCCGGCAGCTCGCAACTTCGCTGTGAAATTCACTTCTCCTTTGAAGACTGGTGCTAGCTTCGCTGATGCTCGTGTTGGTATTCCTGCTGGTCCTTCAGGTGCTGGTTTCTCTACCTCATTGACTGAGCGTGGTGCTGCTGGTAACTGGGCTGGTAACCCAACTTTGACTTGGTTCAACTACGATCCACAAAACGTTAACTACAACCTTGGCAACTGGGCTAACTACATGCCAGAAGCTGACAAAGGTACTGAGCAAGTTGACGCTGCTACTAAGAGCGCTGAAGTAACTGAGGTTGCTGTTGATTTCGATCAGGTTGCTATCTACCCAAATCCTGCTGACGTTCGTACTATGTTCTCAGTAGAATTCGAAGAAGGTGGTGCTGGTGTTGTTACTATCATCGACATGAACGGTCGTGCTGTAGCTACAACTGGTGCTGTTTTCCAACGTGGTTTGAATGAGTTCTTCTATGACTCTTCAGTTCTTGAAAACGGTCTTTACAAAGTGAGCATCACTAACGGTGGAGTTGTTAAAACTTCTACTATGTTGGTTTCTCACCAATAATCATTATCCGAAAAACTATGAGAAAAACACCCCTGAATTTTATTTGGGGGTGTTTTTTGTTTATGTCTTTTTTTTCCTAAACAATTTTATTTGGTGTTGAAATGAAAGTCGAAATCGCAATCATCGGTGGTGGTTTTTGTGGCATCACAACTGCCATGAATATCTTGTCAAGAGACCATTCAAGGCGCACGCGTATTCATATTATCAATGCAGGGTCACCAACAGGACGCGGAATTGCTTATACACCTACCTCGGCAGAACATTTACTGAACGTAACGGTCGAAAAGATGAGTTGTCTGTCTGATAATCCAGATCATTTTTTGAACTGGGTGATGAGTCAGAATGCTTATGCTTTGCTGGACCGCGATATGGTGAAGAAGTTTTTTCTGCCGCGTAGAGTTTATGGCAATTACCTCCTTGAGACGTGGAATGAATACCTGGTGAAGTATGCCGGTCGTATTTTCACAATCGAGGATTATGCGCACGATGTTATTAAAACCGATTTGGGTTACTGCGTTCAATTGATGACCGGTACCGATCTTCAGGCCGACGCAGTGATTCTGGCAAATGGAAATGAAGTTCCTGCCAATCCGAAAATTGCAAATCAAGACATTTATAATAGCCCCAATTATTTCAGAAATCCCTGGAACCCTGCCGCATTCGAGAATGCAAATCCACACCGCAACGTGTTGATTATTGGCAACGGACTAACCATGGTAGATGCCGTGATGGAATTGGACAAACCTTCCTTCAAAGGGAAGATATATACCGTGTCTCCTCACGGATTTGCCATCCTTCCTCATCGCCACAACGGTGTGGTGTACAAGGCATTTGCTGAAGAAATCAAAGACATTTACGATCTCAATATTATTTTCAGTGCATTCAAAAAACACCTTCATACTTTGAGGCGTTTTGGTATTTCTGCTGAACCGCTAATTGATTCTCTCAGAAGCAGAACACAGCAGTTGTGGATGACATTTACAGAGGATGAAAAGCGACGTTTTCTCACGCACCTTCGCCACTTGTGGGGAGTTGCGCGTCACAGAATCCCTACACATATCCACGACCGTCTTACGAACCTGCGCCTCTCTGATAAGCTGCATATCCAAAAAGGAAAATTGCTTGCTATGGAGGAGAAGAATGAAATGATAGAGGTGCGATTTGCAGATACAGCGCGTGGCATCGAGCACATTATTTATGTGGATCGCATCATCAATTGCTCGGGCCCATCTTTGGATATTTCAAAATCTACGAACCCATTGATCAAACGTCTTTTCCTGAAAGGAATGATCACTCAGGATCAATTTAGAATTGGTCTCGAAACAAATCTGACTGGCGAAATCATAAACGTAAAAGGGGATGTGCAAAAAGGCCTTTTTACTCTGGGAGGAAACTTAAGAGGTCTGTTGTGGGAATCCACTGCGGTTCCTGAACTCAAAACGCAATCAGCCAATCTCGCAGAACAAATAGCCCTGACTTTTGGGCTCGCTGAGGAAAGTATGTATACCGAAAAAATTTCAGTGTCAAATACCCTGGACCATGGCCAAATTGAAAGAACTGCGTCCCAGTAAGGACAAATTCCGTCATATACTGAAAGCACTGAGTTATCGCATTTACTCGACTTTTATTACCATAACCATTGCTGCCCTGGTTACCGGAAACACCGCACTGGCATTTGCCATTGGCGGAGTAGACTTTACAATCAAGATTTTTACATATTACCTGCATGAGCGCATCTGGCACTACATACCTTATGGTCAGGCCGTTGCCTACAAAAGGAAAGCGCGTGCAGTCAAGCAGGTCATTCCACAGGAGGGATTTTCTGTTTTGACTACCAATGTGAGCGAAATTCCGGTTTATGAAATGCAGGATAACGTGGAGGAAACAGTTGCAATTCGGTATTTCGAATTGCCGACCCAGCAACACGCCCTGAATTGATTCACGATTTGGACACATTGGGGTAAAACTGACGCCCGTTTGCTTACATTAAGTTAACAATGTTATTAAGCAGCGAAAGCCTCATCTAAAGGTAGCTAATCGACTTTTGCGTCATTAGATTACCTAACTATACCAGTGCAACTTACCGGCACCATATCACAATCCAACAAAGGCGCAGTTTCGATGGAGAATATCGACATTGCCCGCCGGGGGTATTCAGGTTTTTTGAAGATCATCCATTTTGCCGGTGATCTGTTGCTTCTGAACGTATGTTTTTTTGGCGCCTATCTTTTGCGATTTGGTGATATCCCAAAACACAGTGAAATAGCTTCTCATTACATTTCACTTCACGTCATATTTAATCTTACCTGGATTGTTACTGTTACTTCGCTTAATCTTTACAATATAAAACGTATATCTTCTCTTGAAGTAATCATTTGGGGAATTCTGAAATCAGGAATGGTGCATGCCGCATGCATGATCTGTTTTCTCTTCGCCATCAAGAATGAGGGCTACTCGAGGCAGTTTATGCTGATATTTTACGGACTGTTTATAGTTTCCATTTCGGTGTGGCGCATTTCTTTCTGGCAATTCCTGAAAAAATACCGAAGCAGTGGCCGCAATTACCGCAACGTCGTAATTGTAGGTGCTGAACAGGCCGGTCAAAAACTGCTTCATTTTCTCAACTTCAATCCGCACCTGGGATATAAGTTTCTTGGCTTTTTTGACAATACAATTTCAAACGAAGGGATTCTCGGGAAAGTTGAAGATGTAAGCGAGTACATCAAAACAAGACAGGTCGACGAAATCTATTGCACATTGCCTTTAACCAATACCGACGCCATCCGCGAATTGATGATCACCGCGGATAACAACATGGTGCGCTTCAAAATGGTACCCGATTTTCAAGGACTGATGCACAAAAAGGTGGTACTCGATTTTTACGACGACGTGCCCGTGATGATGCTACGGCCCGAGCCGCTCGAACTCACAACAAACCGGGTTGTGAAACGCATTTTTGATATCGTTTTTTCTCTTCTTGTAATAGTGCTCATCATGCCGATCGCGCTTCCGGTTATTGCATTGCTTATCAAAATTTCCTCACGCGGTCCTGTTATTTTTAGTCAGAAAAGATCTGGCCTCAACAATTGTGAATTCAATTGCTACAAATTCCGGACAATGGTGGTCAATGACAACGCACACCAAAAACAAGCAACCAAAGACGACGATCGTATTACAACCATTGGGAAATTTCTTCGCAAATCGAGTCTCGATGAATTGCCACAGTTTTTTAATGTACTGATGGGCGATATGTCTGTGGTGGGCCCACGTCCGCATATGATCAAACACACAGAAGAATATTCGCGTATTGTAAATCAATACATGGTAAGGCAATTTGCCAAGCCGGGCATTACGGGCTGGGCACAGGTCAATGGTTTGCGTGGCAATACCAGCGATCCCGCTTTTATGTCAGAGCGCGTGAAATACGATGTGTGGTACATCGAGAATTATACGTTTCTCAAAGACATCAAGATCATTTTTCTAACCATCATTTCCATTGTGAAAGGAGATAAAAACGCGCATTGATATGACCAATACAATTTTCCCGGTAGTGACCGACAATCATCAGAATGAATTAATTCTGAATCAACGTGGAGTTGTGGTTTGGCTGGTGGGTCTTTCCGGCTCAGGCAAAAGCACGCTCGCAGGCATGTTGCGCGACCGCCTGCACACAGACTGGTACATTACTACCTTGCTTGATGGCGATAATTTGAGATCCGGAATAAACCGGGATCTTGGATTCAGCGAAACTGATCGCCTGGAAAATATCCGACGCACAGCCGAAGTAGCGAAACTTTTTGCAGATGCCGGAATCGTCACCATCTGTTCGTTGATTACACCATCGGAAGAAATGCGTCAATTGGCAAAATCCATCATTGGTGAGGAGCGGTACTTCGAAGTTTTTGTGGATGCATCTTTGGAAACATGCGAACAACGAGATGTAAAAGGTCTTTACAAAAGAGCACGTGCCGGCGAAGTGGCTTCGTTTACAGGAGTACAATCCAAGTTTGAGCGTCCATCCAATCCATTTCTTACCATTCAAACGGAGCAACAAAACGTTGATGCATGTTTTGCACAATTGTGGCATGCTGTAGAAAACCTCATTGATCTCGAATCTGAAAATGAATTATAATCTCAATTACCTCAAAGCCCTTGAGTCCGAATCCATCTTTATTCTGCGCGAAGTAGTAGCGCAATTTGAAAATCCTGTCTTGTTGTTTTCAGGCGGAAAGGATTCAATCGTGATGACACATTTGGCGAGAAAAGCTTTTTGGCCAGGAAAAATTCCTTTCCCGTTGATGCACATCGACACGGGCCACAATTTCGAAGAAACAATCCGTTTCCGCGATGAAATGGTAGAGCAATTTGGAGCCCAGCTTATTGTAAGAAGTGTAGAAGACACTATCAATGCTGGCAGAGCAAAGGAAGAAAAAAGCCCCAATCCAAGCCGCAATGCACTGCAGACAATTACGCTGCTGGACGCTATCAGCGAGTTTAAATTTGATTGCGCCATGGGCGGCGCGCGCAGAGACGAAGAAAAGGCGAGAGCGAAGGAACGTTTCTTTTCGCACCGCGATGAATTCGGTCAATGGGATCCAAAAAATCAACGCCCCGAGTTGTGGAATTTATTCAATGGCAAAAAAAATCAAGGCGAACATTTTCGTGTATTTCCATTGAGTAACTGGACCGAAATGGATATCTGGCAATACATCTACACAGAGAACATTGATATTCCAAGCATCTATTTTTCGCATAAGCGCGAAGTTGTAAATCGCAACGGAACATTGCTGGCGAGGTCAGAACACATCACACTCATGAACAATGAAGTCTTTGAAGAGCGCATCATTCGTTTCAGAACAGTGGGAGATGTAACCTGCACCGGAGCTGTAGAATCAGAAGCGTCGAGCCTCGATGACATTATCATGGAAGTAGCAACAGCGCGCCAAACAGAACGAGGCACACGTGCCGATGATCGCAGAGGCGAAGCGGCTATGGAAGACAGAAAAAAACAAGGATATTTTTAATTTCAAAAGATGAGTACGAATACGGGAGATATTTTGCGTTTTACAACGGCCGGTAGCGTAGACGATGGAAAGAGTACCTTGATTGGTCGTTTGCTCTATGATTCAAAAGTAATTTACGAAGATCAGTTGGAGTCTATAGAACGCACAAGCCGTCAAAAAGGACACGATGAAGTGGATTTGTCGCTGCTTACAGATGGGCTTCGGGCAGAGCGCGAACAAGGCATTACCATCGATGTTGCATACCGTTATTTTTCAACGCCAAAAAGAAAATTCATCATTGCCGATACACCTGGTCACGTCCAGTATACGCGCAATATGATTACCGGTGCGTCTACTGCCAATCTCGCAATCATACTTATAGATGCGCGCAAAAGTGTTCTCGAACAAACACGTCGACATACGTTTATAGCATCACTTCTCAATATTCAGCATTTGATTGTATGCATCAATAAAATGGACATGGTCGATTATTCGGAAGAACGATATGAAACCATAAGACAAGATTTTTTGGAATTTGCTTCACGCCTTTCTATTCCGGATATTCGTTTTATTCCGATCAGTGCGTTGAAAGGAGATAACGTTGTAAACGAAACAGAAAACATGCCCTGGTACAAAGGCGGCACGTTGATGTATGCGTTGGAGAACGTAAGCATTATTTCCGACTACAACCATGTGGAAGCCCGTTTTCCTGTGCAATTGGTTATCCGACCACAACGTGCAGAATTTCATGATTTCCGCGGATATGCAGGCCGTATTGATGGCGGTGTATTTAAGAAAGGAGATGAAGTTATTGCATTGCCTTCCGGTTTCACAAGCCGCATTCGTTCAATTTATGCTGCATCGCAGGAAGTGGAAGAAGCATTTGCACCGATGTCTGTGCAGATCGAATTGGAAGATGAAATAGACATCAGCCGCGGCGACATGATTGTGAAGAGCAACAATACACCGCAGAGCGCTCAGGATCTGGAAGTAACGCTGTGCTGGTTAAACAACGAACCGATGAAAGTGGGTGGCAAATACATCGTCCGCCATACTACCAACGAAGCGCGTTGTGTTATCAAAGAACAGAAGTACAAAATTGATATCAATACGCTGCATAAACTTGAAGACAATTCGAGTGTAGGTGCAAATGACATTGTGCGAGTTCATATTCGCACCACCAAGCCGTTGTTTGTTGATAGCTATCGAAAAAATCGCCAAACCGGAAGTGTTATTCTCGTGGATGAGTTTACCAACGAAACGGTGGCAGCCGGAATGATTGTGTAATCTATGCACCAGAAAATTTATTCGGAAGTTGCAGCCCTGGCTATTCAGGCGGGAAAGGCCATTATGGAAGTCTACAACGATGAAGCATTGTTTGCTCATGTAGAAACCAAGGAAGACAAGTCTCCACTTACATGGGCCGACGAGCGTTCCAACTCGATCATTGCTGAAGGACTAAAACACATCACTCCAGACATTCATCTGATATCAGAAGAAATTGCGGTGTTGCCATATCTGATACGCAAAAACTGGAATTCCTATTGGCTGGTAGATCCATTGGATGGAACAAAAGAATTCATCAAACGAAATGGACAATTCACAGTAAACATAGCTTTAATTGAAAACGGAAATCCAATTATTGGCATCATCTATCTGCCGGCTTTGGAGTTATTGTACGAAGGTTATGTTGGGAAGGGAGCATTTAAAACCGAGAACGGAAATCGTGTGCAAATCCATACCCGCAACGCAGATTCCAACCTCGTAGCAACTGGTAGTGCTAGTCATGCCAAACCGGAGGAGGAAGAACTCCTTCGTCAGTTTGATGTTGTAGAAAAAATTTCCATTGGAAGTTCGATAAAATTTTGTCAGATCGCCGAAGGTGCGGCGGACATATACTATCGTCATGGGCCAACCATGGAGTGGGATACTGCAGCGGGTCATGCCATTGCACTTGCAGCAGGCGGACAGGTAATCTACAAAACAAACAACGAATCACCTTACAACAAACCCGATTTGCACAACAGTCCGTTTATCTGTTGCGGACAATCCCAATTGGATAGAACGCAATTAACCGGTTGGTAAGAGCCGCAAGTAATCCACTATTCCGTAGGAATCTTAATGTCCTTAATTTCTTAATGGTGAAATAAAAGCGCAGCATGCGCCATGTAGCATATTTCAATTGTTCCAAGTGAGTTTAGACCGAATATTCATTCGCTGAATTCTATTTAACCACGTGCCTTGTTCGAATTATAAAAATTCAGATTCATGTCACGCCTATTCCGCAGGAATCTTAACTCTCTTAACTTCTTAATGGTGAAATAAAAGCGCAGTATGCGCCATCAGGATTTTTCAGTTGTTGTAATTGAAGTTAGACGGGATATTTTTTCGCCTTGCAATTCCTGGAATCTGCGTTTATAGCTGTGCTTTTGCCTTCGACTCGACTGTAGCCAGTTTCCTCAACTCTTCCGATTTTTCAAGATACGAAAGTGGACCATATCCATTTTCTTTTCCGATTACACCGGCCTGATCAACAAAGAATTTTAAGAATTCGAGGTGTGTTGGATTTTTCAACGCATTTTCATTGACATATAAAAACAGGGGACGCTGAAACGGATTGTACTTGTTGAGTTCAATGGCTTCGCTTGTAGGCAGAATGGCTCCCGAACCGTTTGAATTATCATTGTCGTTTATTGCAAGAGGTTTTGCAAAACTCCAGTTGGAGTGGAGGTAAGGCAACGAAAAATAGCCAAGTCCGAATGTATCGCGTGACAAGTTGATTACAATATCGTTGTGATCTTCGCTGGTAGTAATCTCGTGAATAGTGTCTGAATCGGTTCCCATAATTTGATGAAACAAATCGGCAGTACCGCTTAGTCGGCCCGGGCTAAAAAAGTGGATAGGTTTATCGGGCCATTTGGAATCTATTTGGTTCCAGTTTTTAATTTCGGGTGAAGACCAAATTGCTCGAAGTTGTTCAGTAGAGAGAGAATCGCACCAGGTATTTTGCGGATTCACGGCAACAACGATGGCGTCGTAGGCCACTTTGAGTTCAATGAATTTAACGCCGTTGCGCTCACATTGCCTTTTTTCGTCTTCGTTCATAGGCCTGGAAGCGTTGTTTATTTCCAGTTTATTTTGAACGAATTTCATAAACCCATTTGATGTTCCGCTCAATGAAAGACTGATGCGCACTTCAGGATGCAGCTCATTGAATTTTGAGGCTATTTGTTGAGCGATTGGAAACATGCTGCTGCTTCCGTCCATTTCAATAAAGAGAGGTGTGTTATTGGCTGCAGCGTTCTGCTCTTTTGAATTTTGGCAAGAAAGCACCACAAAAGCCATGAGCCACGCACATAGATAAGATATTCTTCTGATCACAACAAAGTAAATGAGTGGCAAAGATGTGGCACTGTTTTAAACGGTGCGTTAACCCCCCGTTATTTCCCATGTGAATTGAGTTGAAAGAGTCGCTGGTTTTCAAAAATTCCTCGCCCGGGATGTACGAATCTGCAAATATTTTTCATTTAACCCATGGCGCGGGTTTCAGCGCAGCTCACCCGTGCCAACGCCTTGTGAGGGCTTTCAGCCTGCGTACTAACGCTTGGGCCATGGTGTTGGCGGGCAGGCCCGGATCTTGCGGCCGCTATTTTGAATGGAGATGGCATTCTTCAAACGATGAGCCGTAGGTAGTTGACTCGCCTCGCGTCTTTTCGCCTCACCGCTGCCTAATCGCGTAGACCAAGTTGTTTAGTAATTTCGAAAAATGCGTACTTCCATAAACTTCTGGAAGGCAGCTAGCCAGGAATGTAGCGAACTTGAAAAGTTCTGCTTCATTACCCTCTCCGGAGGGAGAGGCGGGGCTTACGTCTTCGCAGATAAGATTTCACACAACAAAAAGCAGCGTGAATCCCGTCTTTGACCTTAGCTTTTCGAAAACTCTCCGCGTCCTCTGCCTGCACTGAAGCGAACGACGCAGGAGTTCTGCTTCATGTGCGTTTTCAATAACGTCAGCAAATGATGTACGACACGCCCATGGCATTGACAGAGCCCCAATTTTCTAATTTTCTAATTATCCCATCATCCCATCATTCAACAATCGAAGCCGCAATGCCCGTCAGCACATTAGCACAACTTGTCCAGAGCGTAGCGTGGGATTAGTCACATTAGCACATTAGAAATGTTCTCTCCTTGTTTCAAATGATACCCCGTCAACCCCGCTTTTCTCGCTCCTTCCACATGCTGAATACT
>JBJXFC010000323.1:0-2757 GCA_046153915.1 Flavobacteriales bacterium | reverse complement strand
ATGTGACTTACCTGGAAAAGGCGCGCGAACTTGGAGACAGACTCGTAGTGGCCATCAACGACGATGCATCTGTTCGTCAATTGAACAAAGGAGCTGAACGCCCTATCAATCCGGAGTTGGCAAGAGCTCGTGTAGTTGGTGCTTTGCGTTGTGTAGATGCCACCATTGTTTTCAAAGAAGACACACCGTTAAATACCATTCTGGCTATCATGCCAGATGTGCTTGTAAAAGGCGGTGACTATAATGCGGATGAAACCGATCCACAAACCAAATCCTACATTGTAGGTTCATCTGAAGTGAGAGCTTCCGGAGGCCGTGTGGTTGCAATAGACCTCGTTCCGGGATTTTCTACTACGGGTATCGTAAAGAAACTGCAAGGCTAATTCCAGTTGAACACCTTCCTGTTCAAAGAAGAGTGGCGTTGATCCTACGCCTTGAGTGATCCCAAATAAATTCGCTCTTCATCTATTCTTATGGTCAAAAAGATACTAATCGCCGCGGTAATACTGGCTGCCATTGCAGCAATTGCCTTCATGTATATTAAACTTACGCGTGGCAATGAAACCTATACGGCATCTATCGAAGGAATTCCGGCTTCAAGTGCCTTCATTCTCAAAGCAGATCCTGGAAATTACAATCAGGAAGAAATGAATCTGCTTATTGCCCTTTCATTGTCTGAAAACAACATCGGTGAAGAATCTTTCAATCCATTGAAACATTGGCCAGCCATACTTGAAGAACTGATTAATCTTCAATCCTATCAACCATCCTGGAAAACACTGCTCGAAAACAGTGATATTGTATTTGCATCCGGCCAACAATTTCGAAGCGATACCTGGATCATGAGTATTGGACTAAAATCCGAAACAAGTGCAGGAGCCGTAGAAGAAATGATGTTTGCCTGGAAGCCCGAAAAGGGATTTGCCAAACGCGAATTCAAAGGCGGACAGATTGTATCCAACGAAAAAATTCACTACAGTATTCAACACAATTGTTTGCTGGTGTCGCCATCCGTGGCTGCTATCGAAGATGCTATAATCCAACATGGCAAAGAAAATCGTTTGTTTGGCAAGCCAGAATTTGCTTCAGCGTGGCAAGTAATGAGCACCGATAATTTTCTGAATGTTGCGTGTAGCAGCGGCGAACTAAGCTGGATGCAGCTCAATCCACTCAATCGCGATGGTGCCTGGTTGCTGAGTGGTTATTTGATCGACAACGATGCCATGAGCAATTCACTTCAACTCACTGGCTCTGGCGTTGCTCCTCAGGTGCAGGACTATCTACCAGCCAATACTACCTTGCTCGATGCCTATTCATTTGTCGATTTTGAGACAGGCTGGGCTGCTCAGGAAACGTTTTTCAGTCACAACAATCCTACAGGCAATAAATTCTGGGGCCAGGCGTGGAAAGACTATGGCGATAGTTGCCAATGCGACCTCAATGAGATAATGCTAAGCTGGCGAAGTGGCGAGTGGGGCACAGCGATCATTTCGAATGCCGATAGCACCACATCAGAAATTCTGTACTTCGGAATTAACGATAGCACAGACGTATTATCGATGATGCAGCCACTGATCAAAAAGAAACTCGAAAACGGAGCGGGTGAATTAAGATATCCAACACTTTTTGATCGCAATAAACCACAGTCGGTTTTGGTGGAAACAAATTACATTCAACAAAAAGGACCCTTTGTCTTTGTTGCCTCAACACCGTCTGACCTTGTCAAAGCGATGGACAAGAATTCTACCTTGTCTGCCCTGCCGGCTTTTACAAAAACGTTTAAATCACTGGATAAAAAAAGCAGCAGATACTTGTATCAATCGGGTCAATTATTCTCACCTCTTGCGCCTTCATTGCTGCATATTCTGAATGGATTGGAAGGTTTTTCTGCTTCCAGTGAACCATTCAAAGAAAACAAATTTCTGATTCAGGTAGCGCTGCCAATTGATGCCGGAAAATTTGCCAAACAGGTTGAAGAAAGCCAACCAACTGCTGAGACAGAATCACAGTCGGGAAATATAGCAGACGCATTGCGCGGTCCGTGGGAAGTTGTGAACCACACTACAAAAGGAACTGAAAAAATCTATCAGAATAAAAACAAAGAACTCTGTTTATTTGGTGAGGATGGCAAACTCCTTTGGACACATCCACTCGACGCAGAAATAGTAGGCTCAGTTTCTCAAATTGACGCGCTTAAAAATGGCAAACTCCAGTATGCATTTGCGGCCGGCAAAAATGTGCATGTGATAGATCGTACAGGAAAATCACTTCAGAGCTTCCCGGTGTTGCTGGGTGCACAGGCCAGTTCGGCTCTCTATGTATTCGACTACGACAATACTAGATCTTACCGGATGATAGTAGGCAGTGAAGACGGCGCGTTGCACAATCACAACGCACAAGGCAAAATGAATGAGGGTTGGAAATACAGCGGAACGGCGCCAATAGCACTGGTAAAACACGTCAAAGTAAGTGGTGAAGACGTTCTTATTGCCGTTACACATGCGGGTTCCATCAAAGTCCTGAAAAGAAATGGAGAAATCAAGCAAGAAACTGCCTCTGCGCTTGCCAATTGGGATAAAAAAGATGTTGAAATAAGGGCTCTTGGCGCACTGAAAGATTTGAAAATCACCTACAAAACCACCAGCGGCGAGTCTGCTACCATTGGGTTATAATGCCTTAACTGATCCGTCTTTGCAGTTCAGGGGCTTGAGAATTCTATCTTCGCGGCATCAATACAGCTATGGAGTACAATTTTCC
>JBJXFC010000314.1:0-43072 GCA_046153915.1 Flavobacteriales bacterium | reverse complement strand
GTAATGGGCAATACACCGCTCGCCTTTTTCTGCATAAAGAAGGGTATTACCGAACCATTGCTTCCCATCACATTGCCATAGCGTACAACTGAGAAAACACAATCGCGTTTTCCACGCACGCCATTGGCGGCTACAAATAATTTATCACTCACGAGTTTTGTTGCACCATAAAGATTGATCGGAGCAGCGGCCTTATCGGTGCTAAGTGCAACAACACGCTGAACATCTGTTTCCAATGCTGCGTTGATCAAGTTTTCTGCGCCCATTACATTGGTCTTCACACATTCCATTGGATTGTACTCGGCAATTGGAACGTGCTTCATAGCCGCTGCGTGTATCACAAAATCGATGTCCTTCATCGCCCTTTTCAGGCGTTCGAAATCGCGCACATCCCCAATGAAAAAACGAATGGCCTTGTAACCCGACTGCGGAAACAATTGCGCCATCTGGTATTGTTTCTGTTCGTCACGACTATATATAACGAGCCTCCTTACTTCAGGGAATCGCTGAAAGATGGTTTGTGCAAGATGCACCCCAAGAGATCCCGTTCCCCCCGTGATTAAAATCGATTTGCCATTTAAGTCGAGCATAGATTTGTGATTCTGTATGGCGGCGAAAATACATCCTTCACCAAAATTAGCGGTTACTAAACCAGCTTGGGGTTACAACGTGATATTGTCGATCAAGCGGATTTCTCCCACATAACCAGCAAAAAGCACAACAGCGCTGCGGTTATCCCATTCTTTAATGTCATCAAACGTCTCTGTATCTACAATTTCGAGGTATTCCAGTGTTATGCCTTGCTGATTTGCGATCATTTCTTGTCCAAATTTTTCAATTCCGACAGGACTTAAGCCAGTTTTGCGCTTTTCTCGCATGGCGAAGAGGGTTTTTGATATACCCAGGGCCCAGGTGCGTTGCTCGGCCGAAAGCCGCAAATTCCTGCTGCTCATCGCCAGCCCGTCCGTTTCACGCATGGTAGATACACTGACAATTTCGATGTCCATTTTTTCAAAAGCGGTCAGTTTGCGGATAATGGCAAGCTGCTGGAAGTCTTTTTCCCCGAAATAAGCCTTATGGGGTGTTGCAATTTCAAAAAGTTTTTTAACCACCGTGCAAACTCCATCGAAATGCCCCGGGCGATAGAAACCCTCCAGACGCGATGATACCAATCCAAATTCCCAATGGCCTTTTTGCAGGGTGGGATACATTTCGGCTATTTCCGGTGTAAAGACAGCATTACATCCATGTTTTTGCAACATTTCGAGATCTGCTTCCATCGTGCGCGGATACCTCTCCAGGTCACTGCTGTTGTTAAATTGAGTAGGGTTCACGAAGATCGAAGTGATCACAAAATCGCACTCTGAGCGGGCTTTTTCCACTAAAGAGATGTGTCCGGGATGCAAAGCACCCATCGTCGGAACAAATCCGATCGTCTTCCCCGAAGCCCGAATGGCGTCGGCCCAAGCTCTGGTTTGGCTAATTGTCTCAAATACAGCTATTCGCAAGGAAGTGGTGTCTTTTTTCAAGCCCCAAACATAAAAGTTTGGAATTTTAATCAAAGATTTATATCTATCTTTGCCCTGTTTTAGTTGATTCCCCCTATATAAGGCCTATGAATAAGAAGACCAAGATTCTATACGTATCGCAGGAAATACTTCCTTTTTCACCTGAAACACAAACTGCAGCTAGCAGTCGCTACCAGCCCCAGTACGTTCACGAGAACGGCAAAGAGACCAGAATCTTTATGCCGCGATATGGTAAAATCAACGAGCGAAGACACCAACTTCATGAAGTGATACGTCTGAGTGGTATGAACCTGATTGTCAATGACTCAGATCATCCGCTGATTATCAAGGTAGCCAGCATCCCGCAGATTCGCCTTCAGGTTTATTTCATTGATAATGAAGAGTTTTTCCACAGAAAGGCTTTCTTTCACAATGAACAGGAACAAATGTTTCCTGACAATGACATGAGAATGATTTTCTTTACAAAAGGAGTTCTCGAAACTGTTAAAAAACTGGGCTGGGCGCCAGATATCATCCATTGCCATGGCTGGTTTACTTCACTGATGCCGCTTTATGTGAAAAAGCTATACAAACGCGACCCACACTTTTCTGAAGCAAAAATCGTTACGTCGTACTTCAACGACCAGTTCGAAGGGCCATTGGATACCAGATTGAGAGAAAAAATTACTTTCGATAGTATCAAATCCGAAGATATGGACGTCATAGAGTCTCCGACACATTTGAATCTGGCTAAACTTGCCGCACAATATTCAGATGCTGTAATTTTCGGTGAAGAAAAAGTAAATGAAGACATCGCTGATTTTTGTAATTCTAAAGAAATTCCGTTGTTGCGCCAATATGAACAAATGGATTCCCTCACTTCTGTCGACGAATTTTATGACTACGTTGTGCTGGGAAAGACAGAGCTCGTTGATTAATTTGCCAATTTACCATATGAGATATAAAAACAGCCTCAAGCGATTGGGGCTTTTTTCCGTTTTAGGTCTTGCAGTTCTGCTCGACGCGTGCAAAAAACCCGAATCAGGTGTGGGCCAGAATTTGTTGCCACCCGGTGATGAACTTTTTGCCAATGCAGTTGATTCAACAGTGATCTATACGGCAACAATTGCCCATCCTACCGGGAAACTGCGCACGGATATTTATAAAAATAGCATGATAGGGAACTACGTTGATCCCGTTTTTGGAAAGGTAAGAACTTCCACCTACATGGAATTCGATCTGTCATCCGATTTGACGGAATTTCCGGACTCATACGAGGTTACCAAAGTGATCCTTAATCTGGTTTATTTCGGAAGAGAGTACGGCCAAAAAAACAGCCAGAATATCGTGGTCAACATGCTTACTGAAGGTTTTAACTTCGACTCTTCTTATTACACAAACTCGCGTCTTGCCTACGAACCCGCCAATCTTATCATGCCGGGTTTTGAAGAAGTAAATCCTCAATCGGAATTGGCCGGGCTGTCGGTTGCCGGTAATATCAAATCGCTTTCACTGCGCATGAAGCCAGAACTTGGTGAGTTTCTGCTCGAAGCTGATAGTGCTCAAAGCTCTTCACTGGCGAATTTTCACAATTATTTCAAAGGACTTAGAATCTGGAGCCAGACGCCAGATGCCCAGGCCATCAATTATGATCTTAGCGATACTCAAACGAAATTGAGTGTTTTTTATGATGTGATAGAACCTGATACTACCTACAGCCGCCAATACGACTTCATAATTTCTGATAGTTGCAAGCATTATACGCGAATAGACCATCTTACTGAAGGCACTCCGATTGATAACATTGCGTCTTTGGGAGAACTGGATGGTACATTGCTTTGTTATCCGCAAGCTGGCGGTTCCACTGCCATCAAGGTCAATATGAATGAAGTGAATTGGGTACGCGAAGACCCAACCACGACTATCAATCAGGCCTGGCTCGTATTGCCCTATGATACGAGTGGTACCCTCGAACCTATTGAAGCGTTTTCTGCTCATTATTATGATGAAAGCGGAGATTTGCAGGTATATGCTGAGAATGGGTCGGCTGTTTTTACCCAATTGAGAGCAGATGTGGGTTACTACTACATTGATCTCACGAATTTCTTGCAGGATTATGCCAATGGAAATCACGACATCACGGAATTATTGCTATTGCCGCAGGTTGTCACATTGAACGCGCAAAGGGCCATAATTCACGGTTCTGGATATAACTCCGGCGACAAAACTCAAAATACGCGTTTACTTATAACCTATACAAACTAGATTTACCCACCTTAAAAAAACAATACGATGTGTGGAATTGTAGGATTTATAGGCAATGATCAGGCCTATCCGATTTTGGTAAAAGGCTTGAAACGCCTGGAATACCGGGGCTATGACAGCGCCGGTGTTGCGATGATCGAAAACAGCGATTTTAATCTCTACAAGTGCAAAGGTAAAGTAGCAGACCTCGAAACTCTTGTAACTACCAAGGATATAAGTGGAACCATTGGCATGGGTCATACACGATGGGCTACACACGGTGTACCCAACGATGTAAATGCTCACCCGCATCTGTCTGGTGACGGAAATCTGGTATTGATACACAACGGTATCATCGAAAATTACGCTTCCCTGAAAGAAGCGCTCAAGAATCAGGGCCATCATTTTGTAAGTGATACCGATACCGAAGTGCTGGTTCATTTTATTGAAGAAATTCACGTAAAAACGGGCGTTGATTTGTTTGAGGCGGTTCGCACAGCGCTCGCAGAGGTAGTAGGCGCGTATGCCATCGTTGTGATGGACAAGCGCAATCCTGACCAGCTCATTTGTGCAAAAAAATCGAGTCCCCTTGTAATCGGAGTGGGCGCTGATGGCGACTTCTACATTGCTTCAGACGCGACGCCGATCATTGAATACACCAAGAATGTTGTTTATCTTGAAGACGAAGAAGTTGCCCTTCTGGATCGAAATGCAGGTCTAAAAATTGTAACCATTCAGAATCAGCAAAAGACTCCTTTTATACAGGCGCTCGAACTAAAACTCGAAGCCATTGAGAAGGGTGGATATGATTCTTTTATGCTCAAAGAAATTCACGAACAGCCAAGATCTGTGCGTGATTCAATCCGTGGTCGTTTGAATATCAATCTCGGCACAATGAAGATGAGTGGTGTTGATCAGCATGAATCCAAGTGGGTTGAAGCCGATCGCATTCTTATTGTAGCATGCGGAACTTCCTGGCATGCCGGTTTGGTGGCCGAATATTTATTCGAAGAATTTGCGCGTGTACCTGTTGAGGTGGAATACGCCTCTGAATTCAGATACCGCGATCCTATTATCCGTCCGGGTGATATTGTGATTGCCATTTCTCAAAGTGGAGAAACAGCAGATACGCTTGCGGCCATAGAACTTGCAAAGGAAAAAGGTGCTTTCATTTTTGGAGTCTGCAACGTAGTAGGTTCTACAATTTCAAGGGCAACACATTCCGGGGCTTATACCCATGCTGGTCCGGAGATTGGAGTTGCCAGTACCAAAGCTTTTACTGCACAGGTAACCGTTTTGTATCAACTTGCGCTTGCCGTTGCAGAAAAACGAGGTACGATGACCCGCGAACGCATGCAACGACTAATGGTCGAACTGAACAGTATTCCCGATAAAATCGAAGAGGTTTTAAAGACCAATGCTATTGTGGAAACGATTGCAGAGATTTACAAAGACGCGCGCAATGCGCTTTACCTCGGACGCGGCTATAGTTTCCCTGTTGCCCTGGAAGGTGCCTTGAAGCTCAAAGAGATTTCCTATATCCATGCTGAAGGTTATCCGGCAGCAGAAATGAAACATGGCCCTATTGCTTTGATCGACGATGAGATGCCTGTATTTGTAATAGCAACTCAGGGACATTCTTATGAAAAGGTTGTGAGCAATATCCAGGAAGTTAAGGCGAGAAAAGGCAAGATTATAGCTATCGTAACAGCCGGCGACCGAACTGTAAAGGATCTGGCTGATCACGCCATTGAAATTCCAAAAACAGACGATAGTCTGGTTCCAATAATATCCGTTATTCCTCTCCAATTGCTGGCATATCATGTTGCTGTGATGCGCGGGTGCAATGTGGACCAACCACGTAACCTCGCAAAGAGTGTTACCGTTGAATGACGCCTGCCAAGACAGATATATGATATTAGACAGTTTTAACTTTTCTATTTCGCTAAAAATGAATCAATTAACATTGTTGATGTGAAAAACATGTAGATACCGTATTTTTCATTACGACTTTTATTCCATACTTGCCAACACTAAAATCAAAACTCAATATTTATGAAAAAAGTAGCTTTATTTTTCGCATTTGCAGTAGCATGCGTATCCGGTACTTTTGCTCAAAAGCAAACCGGTGGTGAAAAAAACTTTGAAGTTCAATTCGCCCCACTAGGCGGTAACCCTATCTCAATCAGTGGTTTCCGTTTCCGTATGTTCAACAGCGAATCCAGCGCTTTCCGCATTGGACTTTTCATTGGCGGAACGAAGGATGTATCTGTTAATACCCAGCCAGGCATTGTTGAACAAGATCAGCCTGAGTTGCTTACTACTGACCGTAGTTTCAACTTTTCTATCCGTCCAGGATACGAAAAACACTTTGCCGGAACAGATCGTTTGTCACCTTATGTAGGTGGTGAATTGCTCATCGGTCTTGGCAGAATGTCTACAGAAACTGAATTCTATAGCGACGCCAGCTTTGAAAGTGGAGATCAAAACTCAGTTTGGACTACTACCCAGAAGGACGGAACGTTTGATTTCGGTGTGAATATCCTGTTTGGAACTGACTTCTATTTTGCTGACAATATCTACCTCGGAGCTGAATTCGGAATTGGTCTTCTTTCAAGCAAAGAAAATGACGGTGAATTCGAAGTAAGCGACACAGATGCCTATAAACTTCAGAATGGTATTCCTGAAGCTACAGAGGTGAAATTTGACCCATTTATCAATGGTAAAAACATGAGTTGGGGTCCAAACTACCAGGGAACTATCCGTTTGGGTTGGTTGTTTAACTAAGTTTTCTTAGTTTAGCGGCATAAATTCGAAAAAAATGACTAAATATTTGAAACTCACGATTGCATTCGCAACAGTTGCTGCGACCGCAATGATTTTCTCTTCTTGTCAGAAAGAACAGATTGTTTCCGGAAATGGAATAAATCCAATGGACAATGTTGGGAAAAAAGTTACACTTTCTGAAGATCAGATTAGAAAGGTTCAGGAAATCTCTGCACAAATTCCAATCGTCAGACTTTATGACGAGGCGAATAATCGTTACATGGATATCAATATCTATGAGCGTTGGAATAGAGACTGGTCTTTCGCTAATCCTTATGAAGGTGCTGAATATTCGCAAACGGGTGTTTGGGTGAATGCTGACGGTACTGAAATGATTGTTTTGACTTTGTCTGCCACTACAAGTGGACCAGGCGGAGGCGGAACAGTGGTTGCAGGAACAACTACATTGAATATTGACTATGCATTTTGCTTCAATATTGATGTGGAAGCTATAGGCATCGATTTGTTTGACTTTGGTGGATCATTTGATGGCGTTTCTGGAGTTATCGGTATTGCCGGTGACTTCGAAGCACTCGCAAATGATGAATTAGGCGATGATCCTGATTTTGAAGATTTCTTTGAAGGATTCGCAGCATATATCATTTATGATGGTCAGGCAAACGGAACTTACGACGTTCTTAACTGGTTTGAAGATTTGGAAGACGGAGACGATGAACTTGCAGATCACGCATTTTCGTACGTTCTGGATTGGAACGACTTTGCATTGTATTTTTCTAGCACAGGTACAATTTCTGCAAGTGGAGCCAGTTTGAGTTTCGAAGGCGAATACCTTTCTCTTCTTGATTTTATCACGTCAATTGAAGAAGAAGAAGAAGACACGCCCGAAGCTGAAATGGTAGATGGTTTTGGACAAATGGGTTGTGATTTATAATCAAACCTCAAAACATATTAAAAATGCCTCGCTTAGCGGGGCATTTTTTTTCTATCAATTTCCAATTTTTCTATCAATTTCTGATCTGCCTTTTCTTTAACCAGGCCTCCAGAAAAAGAGTGGATAGAATTATCACCGTTCCTATATAAAATGCAGGACTCATGTATTCGCTATCCCCATAGAGCCATAAGGCCAAAGCGATTGTATAAATGGGTTCCAGATTGATGGCAATGGCACACGTGAAGGGCGACAATACCTTCATCACCTCAATGCCTGCGATAAAAGCAAATCCAGTGCATACAACACCCAGTATCAGTACCAGTCGAAGGTCATGGAAATTAATAGCTGTCACACTTTCAAAAAGAGACAAATCAAAGAGCATGTAGATGGAGACGCCCACTAATGCAAATGCCATCTCCCAAAATGCGATTTTAGCGGAGGAATGTTTCTGAATGAAATTCGAATTAAAGCTCGAAAAAATTGCAGCAAAGAGCGAAGCAAGAAGTGAAAGCAAAATGCCTGATGCATATTTCATTTCGAATTTAAAAATGATAAATAATCCGGCAATCACAAGTATTCCGAGAATCAATTCGTAACTCTGAAATTTCTCACGTCGAATAAACGGTGCAACCAAAGCAACAAAAAAGGATGTTGTGCTTATTACGGCAAGGGCTACCGATACATTGGATACTTTGATACTCGAAAAAAAACAAATCCAGTGTGCGGCAGTTAGAAGACCAACTCCGCCGAATTTCATAAGGTCACTACGATTTACCCGAATATTTTTTCTGAAAATCAACGCAAATACTCCGATGGAAGCAGCGGCAATAAATACCCGCCACCATACAAGCGGAATGGATGACAGCGTTATTTCACGACCTAGTATTCCGGTAAATCCCCAGATAAAGACAATGACATGAAGTAATAACAGATTACCTTTTCGCTCGTTTGTCATCATCCGGGTCAAATTCTACGATACCACCGCTCACCGCATATTTCATCACATCTACCGGATTGCTTTCAATGCGTTTGATGTTTTTGATGGGAACAATAATCAGATGTCCGGCGAAACTGTAGCTCATCGGAAAATAGACAGCCACTTTTCCTTTGATATCACCCAATTCGAGTAAATCTGTATCGGTGATAAATCCTACCATTTCCATATCCAATTGTTCGCTCACCTTTACCAATACGGGTTGATTGAATTTTTTCTTATTGCCTACAAAAGCACCAAGAATATCATTGATAAAATGATAGAGATTGTTCACGCCTGGAATCCGATCCATCAGTCTTTCGAACCACGCCTTCAGACGGTCGTTGATGAACAGACTTCCCAGATAACCCAAAAGAAAAAGGACGCCAATTAAGATTACAATTCCCCAACCGCTAAATTCCAATCCACCAGCATCTTCTATTGCCTTCAGTTCTGCATTCGATTTGGTGAGACGAGGCACTATGCCATCCAGCCATGTCAACAATTCAAAAATGATATAACCCGTGCCAAATACCGGCAAGGAAATCACAAGTCCATTCAACATGTAATTGATAAATCGTTTGAGGTATTTATTTTTCATTTCCTTTTAATTCTGCCGCAAATGTAGACTGATCCAATAATTCAGAAATAGCTGACTACAAAAGAAAAGCCGGATCGATTTCAATCCGGCTTAATGATGTTGCTCACAATATTCTAACGCACCATCAATTTTTGTGTTGAACTATTTTTGGATGTGGCAATTCTTACCTGATATAGTCCTGCGGGCAAGCGGCTTACATCAACATCGGCCAGCAATCCACCGGCATTGTTCAAACTCCATACTATCCTGCCCGTAGCATCCGCTAAATCAATGGATTCAATGGAATCGGTTGCCCTTATGTGAATGATATCAGAAGCGGGGTTTGGATACATTTGGATTTCTGCATTTTCAATTTCTGAGACGCCAACATAAACAGCATCCGTAGTGTACGTAAACGTATCAGAACATCCATCTTCGTTGTCTACAGTAAGGCTTATTGTCACTTCAGCAACGTTGCTTAGGAAATCGTAACTGTAGAATTTGGATGGAAACTGTTCTGTACCCGAAGTGCCATCTCCAAAGTCCCAACTGAGGTTTGTACCGCCAACACTTGTGTTGATGAAATCAATGGTTACGCCTTCGTCGCCATACACAATATCACCAAACTGAATAAAACTGGCAGTAAGTTCATCGTAGAAGTCTTCGAGATAACGTGGCCAGAAGTTGTATCCTTCATTGTATGGTGATCCGGTAGTATCAAACTGAGCGCCGATTCCAGTTACGCTGAAGTGCCCGGAAGGTGCATCTGTTCCATAGATGTCGGTGTCGAGGTCAATGAACATGGCAAATACGTTTGTGCCGTCTGTTACATCTACAAAGAAGCCGTTCAATTCATTGGTCCATTGCGATTCATCTACAAGCTCGAGGCATTCAAAACGCACCATGCGGCTTTCCTGTTCTTCTCCGAGCGGAGAAGTCATATACTGCGGCACTTCGAGAGGATGGCCGCCATCCACAAAGAATATGGAGTCGGGAAAGAATTCTGTCATGCCATAAAACTGTGTAACTTCTCCTTTAACACGAACGCTGTCACCTTCCTCAACGGTGTAACCAAAATTGTCGTTCGCATCGAAAATTTTGATTCCGGCACTGTTTTCAATCAAGGTAAAATGGATGCCATCTCCGTTGAAATTGATGCCGTGTACAATCCCTGCGATGGTGCAAAAAACACCGAGACTGTCCGCTATACCCTGGTTTCCGGATTGGGCAGTAATCTGTTCAATGGTGTAAAGTGGGTACGACTGATCGCTTGGTTCAATGGTGATGGTCTGCTCATCAATTACAAGTGTTGCAAGCTCTGGATCTACAATCATGTTCATTGAAAAATATTCATACACTTCTAACAATTCATCATCTACTATATCAATGGTAAAACTCTGTAAGGTGTTTTCACTGTCAAACGTGAGAGTAATTGGAAATACATTTTGAAAATCGTCTACGAGTGTTGCCGTTGCATCGGTAAGATCAATGGTCACCTCTACCGGTGTGCTTACATTGAAAGATTGAACCGTAACGGTGACAGATCCAACAGACTCTTCTACTGACTGGGCTATTTCAGTGAAACCTATGAAAGCAATATCAGAGCAAGGGAATGTTGCATGTGAGCCTGCATTTGAAAAATCGTCGATGGGTTGTATGATCCATTGGCCCTGCGATTGAACCCAGTTGGTTGTTGGAGCAGTAACAGCAGAATTTCTCACCAGTGTCATATTGGATGTTGCGCCGGTTCCAAATGTCCAGTTGGTTATGGGATCTTCACCCACTGTACCTATTACATCTATTGGTACAAGGTTGTGAGCAAGTACCAGAGCATCGTTGCCATTGAAAGTAGCAATGCCCCCAGTAACATCGGCCAGATTGAGCAGAGACGGCTGGGCCTGCGAATTGACAATGAGATACGTTTCTCCGGGAGCGAGTGTTCCAGAAAGAGCGATTACCGGCCCGGGTGAAACAGAACCGTTGAAGTACCCCAGAACATCGTAGTCATCGAGGTTTGCTGGAAATGGTGTTGGATTGTAGATTTCAATTGCTTTGTTGTTGGCTGTTCCTTCGATGTATTCAGAAAAATACAATTCGGTGCAGCCTTCCAATACAATGCATGTTGTAACATCAATCTGCAAATTGGAGATGGAATTTGAAATGCAGGTTCCACCAACGTTTGATATGCCGTCAAACGGATCGCCCACTTCGATAGAGTCTGGGTTTAAGGTTCCGTCGAATGAAACGCCAGCCAGGTAATAAGTGCCTACTGCAAGTGCATTGGCGTCCAGAGCGGGCTCAGTTATTTCCTGAACAATATTCAGATCCGAGTCTATCAGGAAATACGCATAACCGACATCTCCAACGCTGGTATTTTCAAAAGAAATGAGGTCTTCTGTCTCGTCGGCACAAACGCTGTAATAGGTCTCGCCATTCACACCTGTTACGCTACCGCCATCACATGTTGGGGCAGAACAAAGTGTGCGTGTAATGATGACATTATCGAGTGAAAGTGAGGAACAATCTCCCGCTGAGGCGCCACTAACGGGCGATCCAAAAGAAACCGTTGCTTCATTCAACAAGCCGTTGTAAGCAAAACCATAAATGTGAAATTCACCTTCTCCCTCGGTATCCATTTCGAATATTCCATCTGTATTGTACGAAATGACAGCATCATTTACGTCTGTAAGAATATAGATATAAAAATCACCAAACTGGCTGGTCGTAGATACTTGTATTGGGGCGTTGTCATCTTCTGTACATTGCTCAACATTGCCTGAAACAACGGTTACACTTGCGCCCTGGCAGGCTGGAACATTGGAATAACCAGGAGTAATGTCCTGAACAACGTATGTGGTTGTAGCAAAAGCCTCACCACCATCGGGAACCCGAGAGAAGGAGGTTGTGCTGTTAGCGAGGTCGTCCAATTGAGGTTGACCAGGTGTTAGAATCGCAAGCAATGTGACGTCATCCGGATCTTCTGTGCCATAAACGGCTGCATCTACCAGGTTCTCGCTCACAGCAACTTCGCTTGCCGACCATGAAGTGGCGTCTCCAACGTAGATTGCAATGCCGTCTTCTCCGTTTTGCAGAGAATTATCGGCGAAGGTCAATTGGACGGAAGGCACATTTGCATTTCCAAGAACAAAAAACCCATTTGCATCGAGTGAATAACCGTCCAGATCGAATGCGGCATAGGCGACATCATTTTGGGCACCCTGAAAAAAGACCACCACAAGACCATCCAAAGAGGCATTTGGATCTCCAAACAATTCAACAAATTCTCCGGCATCTGCGCTGGGCTGATCGGGATCAATTTCGTTGATGCGCACTCCGGTATACACATCGCCACCGGGAGGACTTTGCGACCATTGCGCTGGTCCGTTTAACTGCCCATCGCCTATGTAGTAGAATGGTCCCGGTGTGGGTACAAAAACATCTTCAGTCCAGATTCCTGCGCTTACAGCGACATCTTCTCTGCCCTGATCACCAGCACCCCATTCGATAAAATCTACCATGCTATTGGGGTCAGAGAAATTGGCACTTATATAAAGACCCATGTCGTCCATGTTGTCAGAAAATCCACCTCCGGAATCTGTCCATGAAAAATGAACTTCTTCACCTGCTCCGAGGTTAAAATCTCCGGAAAGAATTGTAATTCCCGTGCCTGAATTGAGGACTTTGTAAACAAAACTTGAGCATAGTCTGTAATTGGAAATGTCAATTGCGGATACACCGTAATTTTTTACTTTTAATTCCTTGGTTGCAGGATCACAATAGGTGAAATGCAATTCGGCAAGTGCCGAAATCGAAATGAAAAATGGTACAAGGAGTAATAGTCTTTTCATGAAAAATTGGATTTTGATACACGTTTAATGGGTCACAAAGAAGGGGAAATTTCATCTCAAAACAAGCATTTGACTCTTCAATTTGCCCACAAATTACACATCAAAAAGTTTCTGCATTTTTTGGAACACCTTTTCCCACATTTGCATCCTATCTACAACGATGAAACTTAATCCCCCCCAGACCCTTGCATCTATTGCTGCACTTATTGGTTGTGAGTTTGAAGGTGACCCAGATTTTGCAGTAACGGGCATCAATGAAATTCATAAAGTTGAGCCCGGAGATCTGGTGTTTGTTGACCATCCAAAGTACTACGAAAAGGCTCTTAATTGCGCTGCTACTATTGTTCTTATCAATCAAAAAGTTACCAGGCCTGATGGCAAAGTCCTCCTTTTTTCGGAGGATCCATGCCGCGACTACAATAAACTCACCACACATTTTTCACCCTGGTCTATGCCCATGGGCAACAAAGGCGAAAATGTGAGATTGGGGAAGGATGTGATTATTCATCCCTCCGTTGTGATGGGCAACACTGTTTCTATCGGAGACCGCACCATCGTACATCCCGGCGTTGTGATGTATGAGAATGTGCATATTGGTGCGGATTGCATTATTCATGCGAATACGGTTTTGGGCAGTGATGCCTTTTATTACAAAGCAAGGGCAACAGGCAGAGAAAAAATGCATAGCTGCGGGAGTGTCGAAATTGGAGATCGTGTGGAGATTGGCGCCAGTTGCACCATCGATAGGGGAGTTAGTGGTGACACCCGCATTGGCGAGGGAACAAAAATCGATAACCACGTGCACATTGGACATGATACGGTAATTGGTAAAAACTGCCTTTTCGCAGCTCAGGTTGGTATTGCCGGATGTGTGGTGATCGAAGACGACGTGATTCTCTGGGGCCAGGTTGGTGTTACAAGCGATTTGTTAATCGGTAAAGGAGCAGTGGTTCTTGGTCAAAGTGGACTTAGCAAAGACCTGGAAGGCGGGAAAACCTATTTTGGAAGTCCGGCCGAAGAAGCTCGCCACAAATTCCGCGAACTGGCCTTGATCCGAAAATTGCCGGAAATCATTGAAAAGCTGTCATTATAAAGTTTGACTGTTCATTTTTTGTTTGATTCTCTTTGAGATGCGCCTAAAAAATGAGCAATTTGCGTTGGATTATTTTTCCTCTGCTATGTCACTTTCTACCCGGGTAAATGATAAAATTAAACAACGCGATTTTAAATTGAATGCGTTGCTTGAGATTACTGCGGCCATCAATGCCAACCTCCCGGTTAAAGATCTTTTGAAACAATACGAAAAGGTTTTACGAGGTCAGCTTTCAGTCGATAAACTCATCCTTTTTACAAAGGAGGAAAAATGGAAGTGTATTTTAAAGTACGGGGTGGCCGACGATGAAATTCAGGATGTTTCGGATGAGCGTTTCTTCCAAAAACAGAGCGAAATCACTTTTACAACAGGAAAAACACAAGAGTCATTTGATTTGAGTATTCCGGTTATTCAAAATGATCAAACCATTGCATATCTTCTTGCCGGCGACGTAGAAGAGCATGAAATTCGGATGAGTGCTGTTGTAAAGCACATGAAATTTATACAGACCCTAACCAATGTTTTGGTGGTGGCTATCCAAAATCGAAAACTGCAAGAAGATAGTTTGCGTCAGGAAAGGGTCAAAAAGGAATTGGAAATGGCCGCTGAAATGCAGGCTATTCTGCTTCCACAACATTTGCCAAACAATCAATTCTATGAAGTTGGTGCATTTTACAGAGCGCATCAGCAGGTGGGAGGAGATTATTACGATTTCATGGAATTGAATGAAAATGAAGCGATGTTTTGCATGGCAGATGTAAGCGGAAAAGGTGTGAGTGCAGCATTTTTGATGGCCAATTTTCAGGCGTATATCCGCAGCGTATTCTCTTATCACCCTGGTGATCTGGTGGATATTGTGCGCGAACTCAACGAACAGGTCATGCGCTCTGCGAAGGGAGAGAAATACATCACACTTTTTCTTGGTGTTTACAAAAAATCGACCCGCACTTTGCAATATGTGAACTGCGGTCACAATCCTCCGGTGCTTGCCGATGCCAATGGATATACTCAATTGCTGAAATTGGGAACCATCGGTTTGGGCATGTTCGAAGAACTTCCGAAGATTGTGGAGGGTGAAGTAAAAATTGGCAAAGACTCGATAGTAGTTTGCTTTACCGATGGTCTGGTAGAAACTGAGAATGGAGAGGAGCAGGAGTTTGGTACCGAGCGCCTTGAACAACTGGTGCTTACTTATTTCAAAGATCCAATTGATCATATCAACGAAATTATTCTGGATGCACTCAATGATTTTCGGGGTGAAGCACCTTATTTCGATGATCTCGCCATTCTTTCAACGCGCTTTTTCTGATAATACACCTGGTGAAAAATCGTCATCAGCATATCGTAGAAGAAGTGAAAAATCAATTGTTGTTTGCGGAAAACAGCAAAATTATGGTGGCCTGCAGTGGCGGAAAGGACAGCATAGCGCTTTGTCATATCCTACTCAAACTCGAAAAATCATTCTCCATTGCACACGTCAATTTTGAATTGCGAGGTGAAGAGAGCGATGGCGATGAGTTATTCGTAAGAGAGTTTGCAGAAAGGCACAGTTTACCGTTTTTTGTTTTTAAACCTGAGCAGTCTGATCTTGTTCGTGAAGAAAATGAAGGTGTTCAGGAATGGGCACGTCGCGCACGTTATCGTTGGTTTGAGAGGATTCTCAATCAAGAACAATACGACTACATGTTGGTGGCTCACCATCAACAGGATCAGGCTGAAACAATTTTGCATCAGTTTTTTCGAGGCGGTGGACTTGCTTCGCTCAGTGGCATGGGGGTTAAGAATGGCCAGATTTTGCGTCCCATGTTGCATATTGGTAAAGATGAGATAGATGCATTTGTTACTGCTGAGAACATCAAATGGCGCGAGGATTCCAGCAATGACACAAATGATTATACCCGAAATTTTTTACGCCACGAGTTACTTCCATTGCTGCGTGAAATAAATCCCGATATTTCCAATTCGCTTGATAGACGGGCTTCCTGGTTTAGGGAAGCAGATTTGTTGATGAATAAAATGCTCGAAAGTGAAATCGATGTTCACGTTGAAAAGTCATCGGGCAAATGGATTTTGCCTTTGGGTTGGATTGGAAATTTCGCTGCTCCACACCATCTATTATGGAAAATTTTGGAGCCGGTGAGATTTACTTCCGCGCAAGTGGAGGAAGCGTTGGAATTGATTGATTCAGCGAGCGGCCGTTTCATTCAATCGTCTGATGCACGGCTGTGGAAGGACAGAGATCACCTGATTCTTGAATTTGGCACCGATACGGAAGAATTGGCGGACATTCAAATCCGGGAAGCGCCCTTTGAGATCCTAATTCCCATTTATTTAAAGGGAGAATGGTGCGATAATGCAGACATGGATTTTAGTTCAGCACCAAATACGGTTTTTCTGGATATGGAAAAATGGAGTTGGCCTTTGATCATTCGATCGTGGAAGAAGGGAGATCGTTTTCGTCCTTTTGGAATGACAGGGCAAAAGAAAATAAGTGATTTATTGATCCAGCAGAAAATGTCCATCAGCGACAAAAAAAGAGTATTTGTCCTTTGTGCGGAGGACCAGATTTTATGGGTTATCGGTTTGCGGGTCTCTGAAGAAACAAGAATTGAAAAATCCTCAGGACAAATTCTGAAGCTGACTTTTGCCCATTTGGACAAGTAGTCTGGAATTCCACGATGACGGGTTTTTCATAGGGATATCACAAGAACCTGGACGGTTTTTCAATGACCCAACTTCGCGAAAAGATCAATGTGAATGGGCGTTTTGAGACGAATGCCACCGTTGGAAATCTGGAAAATTTTATCAAATTTTGTGTCGAAATGCAACTTGCCTTAAATTTTGAAAATCCAACCAATTCGCATTTTGGCAGAAACCGAAAGCGAAGTAAATCGTACTTTTGAACGGTTTTACTACATAATGATGTTCCTATGAGAATCAAAGCAATTAGTTCAGTTCTGGTATTTTTAGCACTCGCAACGGCGGGTTTTTCGCAGATCTATCAGCCAGTTAAATGGAAATTCAGTGTTGAGATGTTGGATGATAAGACCGCTGAAATCAGAGCCGAAGCGACTATTGAAGCAAAGTGGCACGTTTACGCTTTGGTGATTTCTGATAAGCCTGATGTTATTGGCCCAATACCAACCTCCATTAAACTTGATCCTTCAAAAAATTATACTGCAAGCGGAAAACCAACTGAGGGTAAATTCATCACCCACTTCGACCCAAATTTCGAAATCGATCTGAACTATTTTGAGAATTATGCGGTGTTCAAACAGAAAGTCAAAATCAATGCCGATAAACCATTTAAGATTTCTGGTCAGCTCGAATATATGGCCTGCAATGATGAGCGTTGCATTTTTCCCGACCCTGAAATTTTTGAGTTGGATGTTACTCCCAAAGGCGCAACACCGGCCGAAGTTGTGCCTGCCGAAGGAACGGTAGCCCCAACTCCCGCTGATCAGGGCAACGGCAAAAAAAGTCCGCTCTCCTGGAATTATAGTTCGTCTAAAATTTCGGATACTGAATTTGATATCATTGCGAAAACCACCATCGAATCGGGATTTCACATCTATTCGGCTGTTAGTATCAGCGATGGGCCAATGCCAACAGAACTGATCAATATCGACCCAACGAAATTTGAGTTGGTCGGAAAAATTCAGGAATCTCCAATTGCCACCAAACACTTCGATGAAAATTTCGGAACGGATGTATACACGTTTGAAGGAGAAGCAACATTCACTCAACGTGTCAAACTGAAAGATCCTGCCAATACCATATTAACTGCTCAGATCAAAGGGATGTATTGCGCAGAAGTGTGTACCCCTTTCTTCAATGATTTTAAAGTGGATTTGAAAACCGGGGTGGGACAGGAGTATGATCCGTTGGCAGATTCCAAGGCCACTATTCTTGGTCTTGATCCTTTCGATTGGTCAGGTGACCCTGATCTGCCGCTCAACAATTGCGGAAAGTCAACAGAGGATATTACACTTTGGGCAATTTTTCTATTCGGTATAATTGGAGGATTACTAGCGCTTCTAACCCCTTGTGTTTTTCCGATGATACCATTGACGGTCAGTTTTTTCACAAAAGGTTCTGAAGGAAGTAAGGGTAAGAAGAGGGCTATCACTTATGGTATTTTTATCCTTCTGATTTATTTCACACTGTCGTTGCCTTTTCATTTGTCTAAAAATGTTGATCCTGAAGTTCTAAATAGAATTGCTACCAACTCCTGGCTGAACATTGGTTTTTTCGTGATTTTCATTGTTTTCGCAATTTCGTTTTTCGGGTTTTTCGAAATTACTTTGCCAAGTGGTCTGGCGAACAAAGTAGATAGCGCATCAAATCTTGGAGGTCTTGCGGGTATCTTCTTCATGGCATTGACTCTGGCGATCGTATCTTTTTCATGCACTGGTCCTATTCTTGGGACTGTTATTGGAAGCATTTACAGCACGAATGCCGCCGGATTTGTTCATTTTCTTGGCATGGAACTATCATTGCCAGCTTCTAAAGTAACAGCGGCAATGACTGGATTTGGTATATCATTGGGTTTGCCATTTGGCATTTTTGCTGCTTTCCCCGGTTTATTGAAAAAACTGCCAAAATCGGGCGGATGGCTGCAAGATTTTAAAGTTTCACTTGGTTTTTTGGAACTCGCTTTCGCATTGAAATTTTTGTCAAATTCAGACCTTGTTGAGCAATGGGGTATTCTAAAACGGGAATCGTTTTTTGCTGTTTGGATACTGATTGGAACTTTATGGGCCTTGTATATGCTGCGTCGATTCACCTTTAAGAAGGGTTATTTGTCTTCAACTCCCGTTAAAGGATTTAAGTTAGTTGTGACCCTCGGAATCATTTTGTTTACCTTGAGACTTATTCCTGGTTTATTTCCGTCCAGTGAGTGGAACCGATTTGCATTTATGAGTGCATTTCCGCCTCCCAAATCGTGGAGCTTTTACCATTATGAAGAAGAATTTAAGATATATAAAAATCTTGCGGAAGGAATCGCAGCCGCAAAAGCCGCTAACAAACCACTTTTTGTGGATTTCACGGGATGGGCATGCGTGAATTGCAGGAAAATGGAAGAAAATATGTGGCCACGGGAACAGGTGAAAAAAATCCTTGCCAATGAGTTTGTGATGGTCTCTTTATACGTTGATGAAAAGGTAGAATTGCCCGTTGAAGAACAGTTTATTTATCAAACCAAGGATGGGCGGAAGAAAAAAATAAGCAACGTAGGCGACCGATGGGCAACCCTGCAAACACAGACTTTTGAGAACAATTCTCAGCCCATGTACGCAATAATAGCCCCGGATTCGACCATTCTAACTCCGGTAAAGCAATACGAAACCGACGAATTCGAATATGTAAATTGGCTCCAATGTGGCGTAAGTTCATACCAGCAATGGAAGGAGCAATAAAATGAACTTTCCAGATAACCCTATTTTTTGACCACACCTGTTCCGCAAATGAACTTAAACGATCTAAATTCGTAACATTCTATGTGTTGATGAATTTTCGCTCTTTCTTGCTTTAGGAGGCGATATTATTGCGTGGATGTTTTGTATTCTTTTAATTTCGTTTTTGTCCTGAGAAAATTTCTTTTCATACTTGTTTGTTTTCTAAGCGCAAATTTTGCGTTATCCCAGAAGACTATCGTTTCCGGCAAGGTGACCGATGCGGCTACCAAAGAACCCCTGCCTTTTGCGGTGGTCATGTTTGTAGACACAAAAACCGGCGCGCAGACCGATCTCGACGGCAATTTTCGGATCGAAACCTATTACAGCAGCGATTCTTTGCGTGTCATTTTTTTGGGTTATGAGACCATGACCAAAAGGATCAAGCAGGGAACAAACATGGTTATCAATTTCGAATTGAAGGAAATTACCAACGAAACAAACGCCGTTATCATTAAACCGGACGACGGCCCCAATCCCGCTATTGCGCTTGTCAAAAAAGTTTTGCGCAACAAAAAGATCAACAACAAAGAGAAGCTCGATGCATATGAATATGAGGTTTATAACAAGGTAGAGTTTGATCTGAATAATATTTCAGAAAAATTCCAGGGTAGAAAAATCTTCAAACCATTCGAGTTCGTTTTTGCCGGAGTTGACACATCGGGCGTTAAGCCCTATCTGCCAATTTTTATGACGGAGTCGTTGAGTGATTATTACTACACGCGTGATCCCAAACACAAAAAGGAAATTGTAAAAGCCACCAAAGTGAGCGGTGTTGAGAACGAATCGATCAATCAGTTTTTGGGTGATATGTACCAAAACACGAATGTTTACGACAACGAAATTATCGTTTTTGGCAAGAGTTTCACCAGCCCGATTTCTGCGTATTGCCTGGGTTTTTACGATTATGATTTGGTAGATAGCGCCTGGATTGATAACAAATGGTGTTACCGGCTGCAATTTTTTCCACGACGAAAAGCAGAGCTTTTGTTTTTTGGAGAAATGTGGATCAATGATACTACGTATGCGGTCAAAAGTGTTGATGCGACCATTGCTGAAGGCGCAAACATCAATTGGGTAAAGTCGCTTCAGTTTAAACAGGAATACAACGAGGTAGAACGTGAAGTTTGGATGTGCACCAAAGAAGAATTATTGGTGGATCTCAATATTTCTGAGAAACAGATGGGTATGTATGGCAGAAAGACAACAACCTATAAGAACTTCAACATCAACAAAGCACGCGATGAAGAGTTCTTCAGCGGCGTATCGGACATCGTCGTAAATGAGAATGCCGACACCTATGATGACAGTTATTGGGATAAGGCGCGGCACATAGATTTATCTGCCAATGAACAACGCATCTACCACATGGTCGATACATTGAAGAATCTGCCGCAATTCAAAACAGTCGCAGATATCATAAACCTCTTTGTAAACGGGTACCGAGTAGTGGGAAAGTTTGAATTTGGGCCGTATTATACCTTGTACAGTTTTAACCCCATTGAGGGAAATCGCATTCGACTGGGAGGCCGAACGAGCAATGAATTCAGTAAAAAACTTATGCTCGAAGGGTATGGCGCTTATGGCTTCAAAGATGAAAGATTCAAATACGGTGGCGGATTTATTTATGTGATGAATAAAAATCCGCGCATGGCGGTAGCAGCCAATGCAAAGCGGGATATGGAACAATTGGGTCAGTCGGCGGGAGCTTTCAGGCAGGACAATGTACTTGCATCTTTATTCAGACGCAATCCGGCTAACAAACTGACAGACGTAACAGAATTGCAGGGATATGTGGAGAAGGAATGGCTCTATGGTTTGAGCAACCGACTGTATTTTACACATCGTGTTTTGAAACCTGCTGGCAGCAACTACCGCTATGAGCGATTTGAACCTGAATTGACAGCTCAACAACAGGTAAGTTACCTCATTACAACCGAGGTAAGTTTGTATACGCGATTTGCCTTCAAAGAAAAATTTGTGTATGGAGAATTTGAGCGCATCAGTTTGGGTACAAAATACCCCACACTTGAAGTCCAATATCACCGAAGCTTGCCGGGAGTGCTTGGCAACGATTTTAAATATCAAAAACTCATTGCGCGTGTTTCAGACAAAATTCGTTTCGGACCATTTGGTTATTTGAAAGCACAGGTAGAAGCGGGAAGAATTTTTGGCAATCTGCCCTATCCTTTGTTGATGATGCACCAGGGCAATGAAACATTTTTCTACGATGAGACATCCTACAACACCATGAATTTCTTTGAATTTGTGAGTGATGAATGGGCGAGTGTATGGCTGCAATACCATGCCGAAGGATTGATCTTAAATAAAATGCCCCTAATGCGCAGACTGAAGTGGCGCGAAGTTGCTTCTGCAAAAGCGGTTGTAGGTGGCTACGACATTCGCAATGATCAGATCCTGTCGCGCGATTTTGATTACGATGGCGACGGTGATATCTATACCCTCGATCGTCCATTCGTTGAAGCAGCTATAGGCATTGAGAATATCTTTAAATTTTTGCGGGTCGATTTTATCTGGCGCTTGTCTTACCTCGATCATCCCGACATCGTGAAATATGGTATTCGGGCTAAGCTTCAGGTGGATTTCTAGGGGAGGCTTTGGTCGCCTTCGGCGCCTTTCTTTTGCCATGTAGGAATTTGTGGTTTTGTGAGCCGCCTGCGGCGTCTGTTTTTCACCATGAAGAAGTTAAGGAATGAAGGTGTGTGTGGACTCATCAGGAGGTGCCCAGACCTTCTTAGAATTAAGCAAAAAACCTTTGCCTTAAGAGTTCTTCATTAGAGGAAATCATTTACCACACACTAAAATAAAAAGGGCCCACTGAAGTGAGCCTTTTATTAAACTGTATAGCGAGGGTTAGTCCTGACCGATCATTATTTTATCTGAAACGGCACCGCTATCGGTGACAACAGATACTATATACATGCCTGTGGAAATACTTTCTTTCAGGTCGATGGTAAAGGTTGTGTTTAGTTGAATTTCATGAACGAGTTGTTCGTAAACGATTGCTCCATTCAGGCTATAAATCCTCAATATGCCATCTCCAGACAGCTGTGTTTCTGAAAATAGAACAGATATGGAATTTTGGTTCATTGTGCGTATTTCCAAAATTCCAAAATTGCTGTGGTTGCTATATTGTAGATCGGAATATTGTAGTGATTCAGACTCGGTTCCAATCATATTTGCATCGCCATTGCCACCGTTGAATCCAGCGCAACATTCGAAAAAAGTCCCTGGCGATGGATCACCCGTTGTTCGAAAGGGAATTATACAGGAAGGCCCCCATTCTGAGAGTTGCTCATTATTGATTTGATTTGTGCCTGAACAAAGTGTGCAATTGAAAGCATTAGTTCTTCCTTTGACCTGAACGTTGTACGTTGTTCCGGCAATTAGCCCTGGTATTCCATTTGGATTGACGTAGGACAAACTTGACCAACTTGTAAATACGGGAATTCCAATAGGAGTTAAGTCTGGTGGACAAATGGCATCATTGATGGGTGTAAATCGCCACTGGTATTGATCTATTCCCAGCACTGCGTTTGCATATAGAGTGCCCGAATTGATGTTTCGCCACTTACAGCAATAATCTGCGTTTACATTGACATAAGGAAATGGCGGAGTGATGAAGCTTATTGGGGCACACCAATCCGACTCCGTTTCGCTTTCGCAATAACGCACTTTAAGTTGCAATTGGTAAATTTTATTGTATGACAAACAATTGGATATATTCGATAATGTGAAAGGTGAAAAATTTGGCGTTGTTAACCATCCTGTGCAAAATTGCGTTGTACCGCCATCGGTAGTAAAACGCCAATTGTATTCATAACCAACTGATCCTGCAGCGGAGAAGGTGAAGTTTTGGAAATTATTGATCACCTGATTATTGGTTGGGGTGATCATAGTCAGGCAGATATTTGAACACATTTGCATTGGTTTGCCAGGCCCATACCCCCAGAATATATTTCCACATTCTGCATCATTCGCTCTTACTTCAACAAAGACTGTATAAGTGCTGCCATCAAGACAAAATTCACCACAATTGGAGATTGGTTGATCACCAACTCCAACACAAATTGTTTCATTCCCAAACTCGTCAACAAATTTCCAACGGGTAGATCCAAGCGGCGTTGCGCAGGTATTGGTGCGTTTGATATTCAGCCCGGGACGATAGCATGATTGGCCTGGAGGAGAGGGTGTGTAGTTTGGACTTACAACGACACGATTGTGTTCAATCTTCAACCCGAAGGTACCTGGCCCACTTCCGCTCACACGACCAATTCTGACATAATAAAATGTTCCGGTATGCAATCCTCCTACACAAAAGAATTCCTTGCCAGACAAGCCCGTGTTCGAATTGAGATTTACAGAGGAAACCATGGAGTCAGCATTCGCCCAAACTTCTATCGCCGCGTCAAAACTTGGTTCGCAAACTTTTAATTTTACCAATTCGCCTGGCGCTTCAAATCGCCACCAAACATCATTGGCCATTGTCCCAAAAGAAGGCAATTGTAAGGATGTTGAAGCACCCAAATTGTAAGTGCTGGTTCCGCATCCGCTAATGGCAAAGCTGGTGATACATGTTACGTTGAAGAGTGGCGCATTGATAAGATCTTCCGATTGACCAAACATCTTCATTTGAACCGAAAAAATCAGAAGTAGAATGAAGAGGCATCGCATGGCTAAAGTTTATTTTCTTTCAAATATATTACAAACTGCTACGAATGAAAAATCCCGGAATCACTTCCGGGATTTCTTAAAAACTGTATAGCGAGGGTTAGTCCTGGCCGATCATTATTTTATCTGAAACGGCACCGCTATCGGTGACAACAGAAATAATATAAATACCGGCAGAAATCTTTGTTTCAATGTCAATAGTGAAATAGGAAAGATTGCCAACATCGTAGACATTTTGTTCATACATCACTTGTCCATTCATGTTGAAAATGCGCAACAATCCGTTTCCTTCAAGTTCGGTTGCACTTAAATCTACAGCAACGAGTTTTTTTCCGGTGATGGTGGTGGACATCACACCCATATTTCGATCAACACTGTAATCCATCACATAGTTTAATTCATCACCCGGTGCTTCCACCTCTGGCATGCCCGGTGTACAATAACAGCCAATTGGCGTCCCAACGGCAGGACTACCTGATGTACGGAAAGCGATTATACAAGCAGGTCCCCAGTCGGATTGTAGCGAAGGAATATTGATGCTGGAACCTGTGCAGCTCGCGCAGGTAGATGCCAATTGACGACCTTGCACTTGCACGAGGTAGGTTGAACCGGCTGTTATACAAGAAACGCCATTGGGATTAACTGTAGATGAGGAATTCCACGCTGTTGCGCAAGCAGGACCTATTGGTTGCAGTGGATTGGCAGAACACGGATCGATAGGAGTAAATCTCCATCGGTATTGGTCAACTCCCAAAACGGCATTGGCATTGATGGTGCCACCGTTCTTATTTCTCCATAAACAACAATTCCCCGAGGACACTGTGATATATGGAAATGGCCCGGTAACAAACGAAATGGGTGGGCACCATTCGGGTTCTGCCTCAGAATCACAATACTTTGCCTTGACTTGAACCTGGTAAATCTTATTGAAGGTAATACAATTAGCGATAGCTGGAATAGCGTTGGGCTGAAAATTCGCGGTGGTGATCCAGCCTGAACAAAACTGGGTATTGCCATTGTCTGTTGTGAACCGCCAATTGTATTCATAACCTGCCAAACCGGCAACTGAGAAATTTGTAGTCAAAAAGTTTGGCAAGACTTGATTATTGCTGGGTGAGGTGATCTGCAAACACGTGGAATTGCACATGGTCATTGGTTTGCCAGCGCTATAGCCCCAAAAGATGTTGCCACATTCGGCATCGTTCGCGCGAACTTCTACGTAGACTGTGTAGGTGGATCCATCCAAACAGAATTCTCCGCAACTGGCGATTGGTTGATCACCCACTCCGACGCAAATGGTTTCGGTGCCATCAAAGGCGACAAATTTCCAGCGCGTTGATCCGAGCGGAGTGGCACACGTATTGGTCCTTTTTATACTGAGGCCGGGTAGGTAACAAGGCTGTCCCGGGGGTGCAGGTGTATAGGTAGGATTTACTTCAACTTTGTTGTGTTCAACAGATAATCCAAAAGTACCTGCACCGGTTCCGGTTACTCGACCAACACGCACGTAATAGGTAGAACCAGTAGTTAAGCCTCCGGTACAGAAATATTCTTTGCCAGTTACTCCAGTGTTTGCAGTTAAGTCTACATCAGAAATCATGGAGTCGAAATCTAGCCATAGCTCAATAGCCGCATCAAATGTTGGACTGCAGACTTTGATTTTTACCAATTCGGCTGGAGCCACAAAGCTCCACCAAACATCATTGCTCATAGTGCCATTGGCTGGTAATTGACCGGATGTAGTAGCGCCCAGATTGTAGGTAGTAGCCCCGCACCCTGTTGCGCTGAAACTGGTGATACATGTTACTGTGAATGGAGTTGCCGTAGCAAAATCTTCTCCCTGCGAAAACCCAGACATAGCGATAAATGCCATCAACACACTAAGTAAACCTCTTTTCATGTTCGTCAAGTAATTGGACTCAAAGATAATAGACATTCAGCCGGAACAAGGGTTGCTTGCCGACGCTTTCCACAAAATGACCGTTAAAACATCATTTTCTCACCCAAATGCTCTCTTCATACCCATCCCACATGGGATTTCCGTCAGGATGAAGCGCTACCTGAAGATCTTTCATGGTAAAATTGGATAGCCCTTTTTTGTAATCTGCCATGGTAACCGGATTCAAAACGCCTTTGGAACCTTCCTGACCGGCAATTTCTTTTCCGTTCATTTTCTCCAACAAAAAGACTTCTTTGGCAGAGTCATTTACGAAACTGAGGTAATTGGCTACAACATCGGGTTCCATTTCCTGAAAAGATGCGCAATTCCAGAATAGATCCACTTTCTGTCCTTTCAGCAAAGGGAAATGCCATGCACCAAAGACATATATTTTTCCGGACTGCAGATTGTCCAACGAAGTCATATTCCTGCAATCCCGGTATGAAACTACGTCATTCGGGAAAACTTCTTTCAACCATTGCTCACACACATACAATTGTGGAGATATATCAAAAAGGATATAGGTGATGTTGGGATAAAGTTTCTTGAGAACCTCGATGCTTTTGCCAGATCCACTTCCCAATTCTACAAGGGTCTGTATCTTCTCAAAATTGAAAAATCGCTGCGCATAGACATAGCGTTGATAGTAGTACAATGCCTTGAAGGTGTAAAGTCGACCATCTACTTCAATGCGGTCTTCCGGATTGCCAACATCCGAATAACTAAAACCATCAAGTGGTTTGGCCTTGAATTTTTCGCCCAGTTGTTTGCAGAAATCGTAGGGTTGTTGCCTGCGTGCTTGTTTCCAGCCCGGAAACATCGATATGATGCCACTTCCGAAATTGTTGAGTCCGCGAATTGCGCCGTCCCAACCTGGAATTTGCCTCAAAATGCGGTTGTAGAACAATCTGCTTTTCCGGAAATCGGCCAAAGGTTTTTCGATGATATCTGTTGCGCCGAATGAGCGAAGAACAGTGTGCTTGCGACGACGAAAGTCTGCCAGACCTTGATTTTCAAGCTCAGGCATCAGCACTTTTTCGTAATACGCCCAATAATTGGTAGGATTGTACATGGATGACGCACTCTTCATATCGTCGTTCATCATCTTCAACAAAGCCAAGTCATCTTTCACCTGATTCGCCATAGTGCTGCTTAAATAGATTCGTTAAATTAAGGCCGCCAAATATGGCACTAAATCGTTATTGGTTCAGGATTCGCTTGCAGCAGCCCATACAATATTTTCCACAAAGGGGGCATATACCTCTTCACGAGGCAATAAAACTGCTCCCTGACCGCGCTGCACCAGAAATTTTTCAATCGGATCTTCATCAGCAAGGAGGGGTGAAGCAACTCCTTCGGCTATCATATCGGAGGCATAATCGCTCATGCTTCCATAATCCTGAAGCGAATAATTGACTACATCATAACCCAATGCATCATAAAAAGTGGTGGAGTAAATGCTGATCTGGATGCGGCATTGTTTGAGCAATCTGTCCAGGGGTGCTTCTACATCCACAATTTCAATTCCGTACTCACGTAATTCCTGATAAGCCGGCTTGTTTTTTTCAAGTGGGTGAAGCTTCAGAATAACACGCCAACCCGGATGTTTTTGCACAAATACGGAAAGATTTTTCCCATAGTTTACATAGTCGATATGCAGGTTTTTTTGTGCGCATATAAGCACTACATTTTCTTTTTCGACAGTTTGATCCTCCAGGTTTTTTAGACGATACAAATAGTCGCCCGCTATCAAAACCTGCTGCGATCTGAATTCACATCCCATGCTCAAAATACGTTTCCAATAGGGGCCATATACCAGGATTTTATCAGGAAAAAAAGCCTTGGTAATAATTCCGGCAAACTGCTCATGGTAGACGTAGTATAAATCATTTGTAGCGATAAGTCCATGCTGAATTTCGATGGCCTGTATGCCTTGAGACTTTGCCGCTGCAATCATTCCTTCGCTGTGGTAATGACAGATGAAAAGAAAAGTTTTGACTTTTTGTCCTTTAAATAGATGGTAGAAAAAACGAAATTCCTCGAAGAAGATGTGCATTGAAGATCTTAGGTGCTTCATCTCATACGAGGTGAATTGTTTGTCGCTCTTTACACGCTTTAGAACAAAGTTCATCTCTTCCAATACTTCTTTTTCCGCTTCGTCCAGATAGGGTAATGATTTACGAAAGGCAGAGATTTGATAATCGCAATCAAAATCGGGATTTTTTTTGTTGCTAATCCATGTTACATGATCACGGCCCAGAACAGAAATTATTTTATCAAAATAGATCGAATGCCATTGGCCATCATCTCCCTTTACAACTCTTCCAGGATCCAGAATAACGAACTCACGAAACGAATAATCGATTTGTTTTTGACTGTTGCGAACGCTCTTGAGATAATAGACCGCGAGTTGAACAAACAGCGGGAAACTCAGGTAATTTTTAATGAGTTTGTTGTCAAATCGATTTACAGCAAAAGACAAACCGTGCTGAAATATTTTCAGAAATGAATATTTTTTCCATGTATACCTTTCAGGATGGATGAGTCGCTCCTTGAGGTATTGGTTGAGTATCGAAAAGGGTGTTAATTCCATTCACTTATTTTTCCCTGCAGGGGACCAAAGTAAACATTTATGCACCATAGAAATCAATCAGACTTATTAGTTGTCCATGAGTCCGGCTTTCACGCATGCAGCCACCACGCTTTCATAGTCAAGGATGCATTCATTTCTTTTTTCGGCAATTTCAATCAAACTGGTTTCTCCATCTGCATAACTCAGAAAATGCAATAACCGGTGCAATTGCGTGCGGTTGAACAACGGGTCGACGCTGTCGGGATACAAACCTCGTTTACCAAGTTGGGGCTCGCAATGCGCAATTTTATTGAGATACTTTTTATTGAGTTCCAGCGCCTTTGCAATTCTGAAATACTGCATTGCGGTTTCTTCCATGGCAGAAAATGAAACGAAGTCTTTATTGTCTAATGAAGTATGGTATTCTTTGAATTGTTGATAGGGAGTGCGCATCAATGAACCCACGGGCAGATTAAATCCGGGCGAGCAATATTGCCTTTCGTCACTGCCCCCAACTGAAAATTCGAGAATGCGGTGATTGTCTGTATGGTGTTTTAGTATGTGACGCGCTATGTGGTCGCATTCGTTGAGCGGGTTTTTACTTTGTTTGTAGGTGAAATTGCTTCGATCACCGCAGCATGTGAGCACATAACCGGCGCGCAAATTTTCTTTGAGGTTTTGCCCTTCTCTCGCCAGAAAGGCTATAACACCAATGGTTTCCGGAGCAAAAAGAAATCGGTAAGAATAGCGGCGATTGGGAAGCGATTTGATCTGCTCATATAATAACGCTGCCACAAGTGGCCCACTCAGTTCGTTGTTGGCCATGCTTGGGTGACAGAGATACGTTGAAAATAAAATCTCTTCTTTGCTTTCACCCGGCAGATAACATTCACCATAGGTCATGGAACCTTCTTCCAACGTGCTTTCTATATATACTTCGTATTCTCCTTCAGGCAATGCACTCCATTCCGCATGACTCAGGCAAAAGCCCCAGTTTTCTTTGTAATAACTGGTGATATAGGGTATGGCATCTGGCATCTCCGGAATTGTATGCATGTGTGCCTTCAGATCCGACTTCGAAACTTTTGTGTGCACCGGAAGGGAATAGTTAACGACATGCAGATTATTCGTTTTGAATTGAGCAATGAGTTTACCATCCGGAGTTTTGATCCATGCGTCGCGAATATTCCATTCTTTTGGTACGACCCAATCGAAGACCTGCGAGCCGGTAGGAACTTCGGTGAGTGAAAGCGGAATGATCTCGTTCAGTATGGCCAATGACTCACGCAATCCATTGCCCGATATGCTTCTGCAAATGGGCCACAGGCGATCGAAATAAATTTCAAGTTTTGATTTCATAAAGTATCTTTCAAACATGAGAACCTGAAGATTCAGGCCACATCAAATAAAAAGAAGCGCCTTTGTAAGGTTTGCTCCAAAACCACACTTTACCCTCCAATTGAATCATGATGTTTTTTACCATGGCGAGTCCAAGTCCTGTTCCGGTGGATTTGGTAGTGAAATTGGGAACAAAAATTTTGATCCTTTTATCCTGGGCAATTCCAACACCGTTGTCGTTTACCCGCAAGAGTATTCCGTTCTTCACTCCACGAATAGCAATGTCAATTTTCCCTATTCTATCTTCTGGCAATGCCTGGATGGCATTTGTAATAAGGTTGTTCAAAGTTCTCACCGTTTGATCTTTATCAGCAAGAATTTCAGTTGTTTTTAAATTGTAATGACGCAAAACAATCTGGTATTTTTCATTTCCCTGATATAATGCGACACAGCCTTCAGCAATACTCAGCAAATCCAATTTTTCGAGATTGGGCTTGGGCATTTTAGCAAAGTTTGAAAACTCATTGGCAATGCGCGATAAGGTATCAATCTGCTCGGTCATGCTTTGAGTGAAGAGATGGAGTTTTTTGCCAAACTCATCCGGATTGTCGTGCCACGCTCGCTCGATGTGTTGCACACGTAGCTTCATTGGTGTGAGCGGATTTTTGATTTCGTGGGCAACCTGTTGTGCCATCTCCCGCCATGCCGTTTCGCGTTCTGTCTGTGCCAGTTTATCAGCGCTATGACCTAGCTCATCAATCATCCGGTTGTAGTGTTTTACAAGAGAGCCTATTTCATCATCGCTCTTCCAAATGAGGGGTTCATTCTTTCTGCCGAGTTCAACCTGTTGCATTCTTCTTCCAACTGTGGCAAGAGATCGGGTAATATAGCGCGAGAGAAAGTATGCCACCAAAGCAGCCATCCCAAAGAGAAGGATATAACTCTGACTGAGTTCGCGTAAAAAAGTAGTGACGTTTTTTTGTTCCAGTTTCTCGTACACCACGTTGGTAATAGCAATAGGCTTTCCTCTGGCATCTCGCAAATACCAATACACCAGGGCCAGATTATCTCTTCGAAAGCTGCTGTCAATAAGCGTGCGTTCGTTGCCGGTGCTCAGTTGTTTCAGCGCGGAGTAATTGATCTGATCGGGGATATTGAGCGAATCTTTCTTCATGAAATCAGAGCTGATGAGATACCGTCCTCTCAAATCGTAGAGTGAAATAAAAATATCATGCACATCGCTAAGCTCGCATATCTGATCTGAGAAAATGTAGGGCAATGAGTCGGTAGAAGAGTAGCCGCCGTGTTGATTCAAAACATAGTTCATGGATTTGCTCACCGCTTCTTCTTTGCGAAGGATGCGCCCTTTGTTGAAATCGATGCTCTGTTCCCAATGATCATAGATTGTGATACCTCCGGTAACCAGAAACGAAACCAGAATCATGGCAAGCATGGAAAGATAAATTCTGGTGCGAAGGGTGAGGTTGATCTTCATGTTGAACGCGGTGCGCAAATATTGCACCTGAAACAAGGGATTTCGTCAAAAAACAGAAAACCACCGCTGTGTGACGGTGGTTTTGAATCATTTTTCGCTGAAATCAATGCTGAACGCGGTGTATAAAGTCGTCCAGACTGATGGTCATTTCTTCAATTGTGCAGTTTTCCTTTACTACAGCCATCATTTTTTCTTCAAATAAAAAATCGTAGACTTGTTTTTCTTCTTCCTTGTTTCCGAGAGCGCGTTTAGCCATCTCATCCATGTGCTCGGCTTCCATTTCGGGCAAACCGTATTGAGCGTATCGATCACGCAAAATACTTTTCACATGTTCACGCGCTTCATCTGGTGTAACGCGGATTTCATATTGCCGGAGAATTTTGTTTTCGATGAGTTGCCAGCGCAATTGACCTGCGTACATAGGGTATTCGTAATCTACAATTTCGGCCGTGACTGGTTTCTCATTGGTCATCATGATGAAACGTTTCAGAAATTCGTCGGGAAGTTGCGGATTAACGCGTTTGATGATCTCTTTGCGGAATTCGCGTTTAAAAAGGTAATCACTGTCCTGAGAGAATGTGTTCTCAAGCTGGGACTTTGTTCTTTCGCGCATTTCGGATTCTGTCGTTACAACATCTTTGCCGTAAAGTTTATCAAACAATTCCTGATCGAGTTCATGCGCCACAATGTGTTTGATCTCATTTACTTTCAATTGAAAACTGCTTTGCAAATGATGCACGTCCTGATGGGCGATGCCAAGCATCTGCGCCAGGTCGTCGTGATTGGAAGTGAGATGATGCGGATTTACAGTGACCACATCCTCCTTTTTAAGACCTGTAAGTTTTGAGCGCGTTTCTTCGTCTTTGATGAATTCGATGCTAACGGTCGAGTTGTTTTTGATGCCGTTTTCAATTGGTTGACCTTCCGCATCGAGTTCGGTAAGTTCTACCATCATCATGTCCTCTGGGCCGCTTACTTCGGGCTCCTCCATTTTGCCATAGCGACGCGCATAGTCATTTACCTGGCGATTGATTAGCTCTTCGGTAATATCTACTTTGTGGTATGTAAACTTCTGCGACTTGTCCAGTTGCAATTCGAATGAAGGTGCAAGTCCAAGTTCATACCGGAATTGAAAATCGCCTGGATTATCCCAGTTGCCAACTTCCTCCTGGTCATTTTTGGGCATAGGGCTGCCCAGAATTTCGATCTTATTCTCGGCAATATAACGGTGAATATTGTCCTGGAGCAGGTTGTTGATTTCCTCTGCCAGAATGCTTTTGCCGTATCTTTTTTTGATGATGGTTACCGGAACGTGACCAGGTCTGAATCCTGGTATCTGAGCATGCTTGCGGTAATTTTTAAGAGCTTTTTCCACCCTTTCCTGATAGTCTTCCGGTTGAACGTGGATGGTTAATTCGGCATTGAGTGCGTCTAATTCGTGCTTTTGAATCTGCATGATTTCTGCGTCTTGTTTAGGTAATACTGGCAATGAGCCAATAGAATACTTCGTCTTTAAATCGTTGGTAGTAAATTTATTAAGGACAAAAAGGGGAAACTCGGGCCTGGAATTTGGAGCAATTCCGGGAACGATTTTCCCCTTTCGGTTGTGCGGGCGGAGGGACTCGAACCCCCATGCCTCGCGGCACCAGATCCTAAGTCTGGCGCGTCTGCCAGTTTCGCCACGCCCGCGGATGCCTTTAATAAAGGGGGGCAAATATAGGTCTCGCGGCTTGTAATACAAGCGCTCAGCAGAAATCTGCCTATTTTCATGAAAAAACCCGGCATTAAGCCGGGCAGTTTTCAGTATAATTTGGTTTTGGTTGAATTGACAATCTATTTGGCAACGAGCTTAAACTCTGCTCTGCGATTTACCTCGTATTCGTCTTCTTCGCACGGTACATCATCTATGCAGCCGTTGAGTGGGCGCTGCTCGCCAAACCATTCGGCTTTCATGCGTTCTCGCTTGATTCCCTTCTGCATCAAATATCCCTGCACGGCCATCGCGCGTGACATAGATAAACTCTGGTTGTAGGCCATACTTCCCCGAGAATCGCAATGCGCACGAATCAGAATTTTGGTGTCCGGATTTTCAAGCATGAGTTTGTATACCTGATCCAGCTTGGCCTTGTCTTCTTCGCGGATATACGTCTTGTTGTAATCGAATACCACATTGTCAATGGAAAGTGCAACAAGATCAATCACAGGCACGGCAAGTTCAAATTCACTTGGTCCTTTTGGTGCGTCATCACCGCTGGTTTTTTTCTTGGGTGAAAGAATTTCTTCAACCTTTGCCAATTGGTTTTTTGCGTAGTATTCGTCTGGCAGTAATTTGTTTGCCGCCTTGTATGCTGCTTTGGCCTCAGCGTATTTGCGTTGCGCAAACAAACGATCTCCCTCATCCGTTTTTTTATCGTATTTCTTTTTCAGTGCATCGAGCTCAGCTTGTTTGATTTTATGATCAATAACCTTAAGCTGATTTTGCGGATAGGTGTCTTCATTGTTTAAGATGATGGCTGCCATGTAAGCTGATTTGGCTTCGCCCCATTTTTCTGCAGCAAAGAGCTTATCGGCTGCCTCAATCTTTTTGGCATACTCCTGATTTTTTTGAGCATCAAGAAGCGCCTGTGTTTTTGCTATTTGGTCCTTTGGATAAACTTCATCAGGCATCAGTATGCTTGCGGCGGAATAGGCTTCTGACGCTACTTTGTATTTACCTGCTGCAAAAAGGGCATCGGCCTCTGCAATTTTTTTAGTGTAAGCGTTCAGGTTGGGATGAATTCCGGTTTTTGTATCAGTGTTATTCACCTGAATATTGCTATTATCCAAATTGTCTGCAGTGGTGTCTGAATGCGGAATGTCTATCTGACCTGACTTCTCCATGGTGCTTTGTAATAGCGGCTTTGAAGCGGCAAGTCCTTCTCCTTTGAACATGCTGAGTTGTCCATCGTGAAGTGGCATTTTAGTCAATACGGCCTGCTGTTCGCCAAGATTGATATAGGGGTCGGCAATGATTTCAGAAACTTCGTAACTCAAAACAGGTGTGTTTGGATCAAAAAATTCTGCATCCATCATCACAATTTCCACCATATCACCAGCGTTGGCAGAGAACTCAAAGTTCTGAAATTCTCCGAGTGCCTGATAAGCAACTTCACCGCTGTTCACTTTTGTGATCTTGATGCGTTCACCGGCAAGGCTGATATTGGGTGCATTGGCCTTGATGGTTCCTGCAATGATCATATTATTGATCGTGACGTGCTTGTAGAAGTATATATCGTCATCACCACGACCGCTTCTGTTGGAGCAGAAAAAACCATGGTCGTTGTCTTTATCATACACAATTGAAAAATCATCGTTGTTTCCGTTGATAGGAGAACCCAGATTGAGGGGTTTCTGCCATACTTCGCCCAATTTTTCTGAACTGAAAATATCTGATCCACCAAGTCCGGCATGACCGTCGCTGGAGAAGTAGAGATAACCATCGTCTCCAATAAACGGAAACATTTCATTGCCTTCCGTATTTACATTCTGACCCAGATTAACGGGCAAAGACCATCCTGAACCGGATTTGTAGCAGACGTATAAATCTGTACCACCAAATCCACCTTCGCGGTCGCTAACAAAGTACATGGTTTGTCCATCCTTGGTAAGGCATGGCAAGCCGCAGGAAGATCCATCATCGTTGAATTTCAATTCAGATGCCGGAGTCCATTTGCCAGCATTGTAGTTTGATTCGTAGATTTTGAGAATGGCACTTCCGTTTTTATTGTACTTCACTTTTTTACCTTTCATGTTGTTTCGGGTAATGTAAAGTGTTTTGTCGGCAAAGCAGTAATAGGCTGGACCATCGTGAAACTCGGAGTTCACATTTTTATCAAGTCTTATGGGATTTACCAGCTCTTCATTTTCGTTGAGTTCACACAAATAGACGTCGAGATAAGGCAAGGTTTCCATTTGCCCTGCTGTGCCTACCTGATCTAGTTTGATTGCTGAAACAAGAAATTTCTCATCTTCAAACAAGGAAATTCCTAAAACAGGATTTTCATTGTTTAATTTAAATTTCTTCATTTCATAGCGGGCAGAGTCTGCAAATAAATCGCGGTAGTATTGTTTGTCGGCAAGGTGGCTTTTTGCTCTGAGATCATTGGGTTTTAATTTGGCATACATCTCATACCATTCAATCGCCTCATCATATTGCCCGAGAACTTTGAGAATTTCGGCATAACGCAACATGTCTTCAGCATTGCTTGCATCCAGTTCCAGGGTTTTCTGATACCATTCGGCAGCAATCGGAATCTGCCCCATGCGGCGATACGTATTGGCAATGCGTCGCGTAATTGCAGGATCATTGGGCGTCATATCGCGCGCGGTTTCAAAGAAAAAGAGCGCTTCTTCAAAATCGAAATTTTCGAAGGCTTTATCTCCTTTGTCGAGTTCAGCTGACTGTCCATTGGACTGCAGGCTGAATGCCATTAGAAGCAATAGGATCAGGGTGGAATAATTTCTCATCAATTATAGGGTGAAGTTTGTACAGTGCCCGCTTATACTTTGTTACTATGCCAAAGGTTTCACCTGCTTCTGAATCAGCCATTCAGCCTAATTCTGACGGAGATTTCATGCCTTCCAGAACTTTCTCCAAATCCTCCGGTGTATCTATCGATAGTGTTTAACCCAGAATCCGCATTAGAAATCTACTGCAACACAAAATCACTTCAAAATCAAACGTTTCCTCGATTTTAATCCTTAAAATAGTTCACTATTCCTTCGTCTTAAAATCTTGCGGGAACGCCTGATTTTATTGTGCTTTTGCGTTTCGTTACGAATTCTAATGCGGATTCTGGGTTCAATTTCTGTGATACAGGCCAGGATTTCGTATCCATTTCAATCCACGGCAACTGCCTGATAGAGTGTTAGTTGATGTTTTGCAACAAGGGGAAAGTTCGTTGAAGATCTGATGTGCTTTTACAATCTGGATGGCTTGATGCTCTTCGCATAGTGTGAAAACTGATTTATAAACTGTTAACTGTATATTTTACATTAGAAAGAAACCCGTTGATACGATGGGTGTACAATGGGAAGAGTTTACAAGTTTATAAGGCTAATGACTGATATTTGGCAATTATAAGTTTATGGGCTAATATTGTATCATTATAAGTCTACAGACTGATATTGGAAAAATAGACATAAAACACAAAACAAATGATTAAGGCTGTTATTACAGGTGATATAATACACTCTACAGAGATGTCCGCCGGTGAAAAAGAATGGCTATTCAAATCCCTAAAATTAAGGCTGAAAGGATTGGATAAGGACTATAATTCAAAAAGCGAACTCTATAGAGGAGACAGTTTTCAGTGCCTTGTAGATAACCCTAAAGATGCTCTGCGCGTTGCCCTAATAATAAAAACGTTTATACGTTGCTTAAATCCCAACGAGATAGTTGACGTTACAACCCGTGATAAACCGGAAACTGCAAAATCGATGGTTTCCCCGGTATGGATTTTTGATGCCCGCATGGCGATTGGCATTGGTGAAGTTGATCTGGAAATGAAGCATGTTGCAACTTCTAATGGTGTGGCTTTTCAATTATCAGGTGAGCAATTGGATCATCTTAAGAACACGCGTATGCGACTTGCGATAGCAGCCATGGATGAATATTTCGATGAATTGGCTACTGAAAGTGTTTTGCTTGATGCAATAATCACAAAAACCTCTGCTTTGCAATGTGAAGTAATTAGCTTAAAGTTATTGGGCTACACTGAAATGGCTATTGCAAAAAGATTAAAAATAAGGCAGTCGGCGGTGAACCAGCGCTCTATAGCGGGTAACTGGAATGCAATCAATGCCATGGTAGAACGTTTCGAAAAAATATATGGCGATGAATGAGGTATTGACATTTTTCACTCCCGAAGAGGGAAACTTGCTGATTCGCATTCTGCTGGCTCATTTTGCGGCAGATTTCTTATTTCAGACGGATAGGATGGTACAGAACAAAAGCTGGGTTTCAAAGCACATGCTCCTGCACATAGGAATTGTATTTGTACTCACAGCGCTTTTGAGTTGGTCTATGTGGCTTGCGCTGACAATCACAGTTGTGCATTGGCTAATAGATGGACTAAAGGTTTCTTTGAAAAAAATAAAAAACGCTGCAATTCCGACCGATCAGAAATACGCGGATATTACTTTGTTCATCGTTGACCAGACCTTGCACATTCTGACTACCGTGTGTATTTGGTCTTTATTTTGTGGAACATTCACAGGTCTTATAGACAGCTTCCTTTTCCCATGGAATAATTACAATTGCAGCCTTCTATTGCTGGCTTACTTTGTAGTGATATGGCCTACAAGTTATGTAGTGAAGTATACTTTAGAAACTCTAAAAAGTGACAAACAATCTGCTCATCAAGAAGGAGGCAGACTTATAGGCATATTTGAACGAATTATAATTCTCACTCTTGTATTGTTGGGACAATATGATGCAATTGGTTTTCTTATTGCGGGTAAAAGCATTATCCGCTTTGCCTCGAAAAAGGAGGAAATTACAAGTGAGTACGTACTTATTGGGACTATGATGAGTTATGCCATTTCTATTCTAGTTGGTGTGAGTCTGAATTTGTTGCTGGCTTAGTATATGAACACGCGAAAATTAGCCACATATCCCAATTTGTGCTTAAAGTATAAATGACTATTTATTTGGGTTGAGTCAATCGAAAATTGTTCATGAACCAATTGGCATAAGTCATTCCTACCCTTGTGAATTCTCCGCCAACACCTTCTCCAAATCCTCCGGGGTATCGATTGAGGGCGTTTCAATTTCGGTGATGCCGGCCAGTATTTCTGCAATACTCGTGAGTGGTTCACCCGGAACTTCGGTATACCAATACTTGGTGCTCAGATCTATTTTTTCTCCTTTTTTCACTGCCATCACTTTTGCCGGTCCAATTATTTTACCAGTATAAGATGAAAGTTCGGATACCTTTTGACTCTGTGGGTCATCAGGATCGTAGGGATAAAGATAAGGTTTATCTTTTTCGGTTGAGGTAAGGTTGTCGAAAATGCCTTTCCCAATGTAACTTAAATGCATAAAAAATCAGTACGTGAGTTGTGATTTCCTTAATACTCCCCATAAAATCATTTCACGCTACCCAAATGTAATTCTGTCCGAACATTCTTTACAATCAAAATAGATTTTTTCCTTTATGACAACATTCTTTTTGTATTTGACTTTCTTCCAAAGTTTGCCTGATGAATCAAAGTACTTCCACGTCCCGGTATTGATGAATACGTAGTCATCGGCTATGTTTGACCAGATGGCCTCGCGCTGATATCTTATTCTAACCTGGCCATTATCGTAGTAAGTATAACACTGTCCGTAGCCCATCATGCCATGAAACATGCTAAACTCAAGGTAATTATGAATCATTCCATTGCAGTGATACTCTGTATACCCTAAATCTGGCACCCATTCACTATGGTCGGAATGGAACTGAACGTTTTGTCGAAAACGGAGTTGACCGTTGTCGCAATATTCTTCATTTATTATTGGCACACCATCTTTTTCGTAGAAAATATATCTGATTTGGCCATTGTCGTGGAAATCGAATCGTTTAAAGTTAAAAAGAGTGTCATAAAAAACCTGAATTCCGAGAGCGTCAATTTGGCCATTTAGGTTATATCCAACATAATTTATTTCTTTATCATTTTTCCAAAATGATATTCTACTAATTGAACCATCCGGGTAATATTTAATCGCTTGTCCGTGGTTCAAATATTGTTTAACACTGCTGGATATAACTATTTTTTGTTCTTCTTTTGAATGAACTATTCCATTTTTATAATAAGTTTCTTTGACGCATGTGGAGTCTGATTTCACAATGTAGCTGCCAGATACAACACTATCACCAAAGTTTTCGTAAATGTGAAATGGATTTATTGAAGTCGTGTCGGCATTTTGACACATTACATCCAGGCCAAAGAAAATTAGGCAGATCAGTATAAAAAGTTTGCGTTCCAATTGTTTTATCAATTAATTCTATTAGATCGAAATAGTCTCCATTTCATACTGCTATTACATTGGTCAATGCAATTATCAGACTTGCATTTGATTCTACTACCTTCTGACTTTCGGGGTCGTCTGTAGTGTAGTCGTAAAGATAGGGTTTGTCTTTTTCGGTTGAGGAAACGTTATCGAAATTGGCGTCTTCCAAAAGTCGTTTGGCCAATTCCACAGTTACTTTTTCGGAGAGTATTTCGCTGTTTTCTTCTGTTATCACTGCACGCACATTGCCAAGGTGGTGTTTGAGGTAATAGTCGTTTACTCAATAAATTTAAACTCATTTTTCCCAATTGCATTTTCAATTAAATACATCTTAGGTCTTCCAACAAAAGCACCCATGCCTATACCACAGCGAATGTAATATTCTTTGCCTTTCTCAAGGTAAATTGACACTTCTTCCTTTGTTTCGGTAGAAGCCCAAATAATTTGACTTCCCAATTGATGAACATTGACAACTTGCTTGAAATTATTGCGTACCCTGCAGAGCATTGAATCGCCCAAAAACAAATTATAGCCGATAAAGGCTCCTTGGCCCGGTGGCCTATAAATATATAGCTTGGCATAATTCCAGGTGCTGTCGACTACGGCATTTCTTTCTTTTGCCAACACTTTAACCGTCTGTATATCTATTTTATAAATTTCCGCAGTAATCCTGTCGCAAGAGCTGCCCACAGGGCTCGGTGGTTTATGTTCAACAATTCGTATAGCATTACCCCCCGCAGTTCTTGCAGCGTCTTTCGCTTTTGCAACCGCAACATCCCATCCACAATCCACAGAAAAGCCAGAATCACTAATTTTTACCCTTCCGACATACAAAGCGTTAGTTGGCATAATTTCATTCTTACCGAACACAAGTACTTCTTCATTTGAATCAAGTGCTTTCTGTTGTGATCTTATGGTGGTTTTTACTTTAGGTGAGCATCCAATGGATAGTACCGTTAAAAAAAATAAAATTGTAATATTTCTCATTTCAACTATCTTTTTAATATCTAGTTCTTATTAGCCATATAAAAGTGAAAGCTCCCCTTAAACCTTAGCGTCCAAAATTATACCTTTTAAGTTATTGTTGATCTTGTCATGTTGGAATATGGGAAACTTCCTTGTTGCATCGGTTACGTGGAGTTTTCACGTCAATTACAATTCAGTTCATGAAATTTTATACAGAATCTTAATCAAAAAATATTTTCCTTAAATCGATTGACATTAGACTCTCCTACCGTTTTAAATTCTCCGCCAACACTTTTTCCAAATCCTCCGGTGTATCTATCGATGGTGTTTCAATTTCTGTGATTCCGGCCAGGATTTCGTATCCATTTTCGATCCATCTCAGTTGTTCAAGGGATTCGGCCAACTCAAGTTTGGAAGGTTGTAATGCACAGATTTCTTTGAGAACAGAGGCTTTGTAGGCATAGAGCCCGATGTGTTTGAAATAATCGTAACGCTTGTGCCAGGCCAAAGGATCTTCCCCTTTGAAATAAGGGATTGCATTTCGACTGAAATAAATGGCGCGTCCCCAGATGTCCATGATCACCTTCACTTTATTGGGATCCAGCAACAATTTGTAATCGTTTATTTTTTTGACAAGTGTTGCGATTTTGGCCTCAGGGCGTGAAATAATTTCAGCCAACATATCGATCTGCGACGGATCAACAAAAGGTTCATCGCCCTGAATATTGATTACGGCGTCATAGGTTTCATTGCATTTCGAAAGGGCCTCCAGACAGCGATCCGTTCCACTTAAATGATCTGCCGAAGTCATGATGGCTGTTGCACCAAGGTTGGAAACGTGATCTGCAATGCGCTGATCATCCGTAGCTACAACAAATTTGCTTAGCAAAGTGGATTTGCCGGCCTGTTCGATAACGCGTTGAATCATCGATTTGCCCTGTATTTCGACAAGTGGCTTGCCCGGAAAACGCGTGCTTGCAAATCGGGCCGGAATGATGCCTAGTATTTTCATGAGAGGAGTATTTGCATTTAGAAAGTAAGTGTGTATTGCAACATCGTAATGCGCATTTCTTCTATGGCCAACGGTCTTATAGCGTATTCTCGGTTGAGGAGATTGTTCACCACCAGAGCTATGCGGTGATGATTGGATGGCGACCAGGCCATGCGCGCATCAATCACATAATCGCCACCGGTATTTTCATCGCGCCACTTGTTGATGCCGGGATTAAAAATAAATGGCAGTTCGGTTTCGAGTGTTTCAAAGGCATTGTCGATGTTTTGCATGTGACTGTTGTAGCGCACACTACCCCCAATCATCCATTTGCCGCGGGTTACGCCAATATCTGCGCGAACTAAATGTTGCATTCTGTATTTTAGAATGTTGTTGGTGGTATCAGAACTTGTCGTGGAGTATGTGATTGGTGACTCGTCGAGATCTTGTGATACTCCATATACATAGTGTGGAGTGAGTGAAATTGGTTTTGTATAGGTGTATCCCATTAAAGCCTGGATTTTATAGTTACCAATATTTCCTTCTCCCATAAGCGAAAATTCGAAACCCGAAACTTCTGCATTTCCGGTATTCACACTTTTAAATCCAAATGATTTCTGAATCGCATCCTGCAAATTGATGCCCGGTCCAAATACTGGTTTTTTCCATTGTCCAAATGTAAATTCAATGAAATTTTCATAACGCTGATAGAAGACTGCAACGTCTGCATAACCCAGGAAATTTCCGATTTTAAATCCCTGTTTGAGTCCTACTTCTGCATTCCAGGATGTCTCTGCAATGAGGTCTGGATTTGGGAAAATATTGATGGCACCTACACCAGTTACGATGAACTTTTCGGCAATGGATGGAAAACGGAAACCCTGACCGAAAGATCCTCTCAAGTATGTCGCTTTGCCAGCCTGATAGTTTAATCCTGCTCGGAATACAGGTTTGGAATCGGATACAGAATTGATTTCGAAATACTCGTACCGAACTCCGATGGATGCATTCCATCTCTTGAGAAACTTTTTGTCGAGCTGCAGGAATGCAGCGTAATTTTTTGCTTTGTTGTGTCCGTCTTCATTTCCACCATTGAACAACTGCCCTCGTGCATCTGTATTAATCGCAACAACGCCCACAGTGCTTGTGAGATTTTTTACTCCAAGACTGTCCCAATTTTGCTGGTATTGGTATTCACCATAGAGCACATCGCTGAAATTTCCCTGGTTGTTGTCGTTGTCATTGTCCAATGTTTGCCAACGTGTTTTGAGCGAATGACGATTGCCGTTTTTTCCAAAATAGGAGATGAAAGGATCAACTGTTCCGAGCAGTTGAATTGTGCGTGTTGCGCTCCCAGAGTAAGCACTGTACAATCCGGATGTGCTGTTTTCCCAAAGCAAAGTAGCCAGAGAATTGCTTTGACTCCAGTTGGTATTGATACCATAACTCAATCCCACAATTTTTTTATGACGGTATCGAAGATTCGCATTGATTCTTCCGCGGTTGGTAGCGTAATACCGATCTACAGTGAAAGGATTGTATTTGTTTTCGATGGCACCGGTTGCGCTATCTGGAATGGGACCGAGATGCCCATCATCCCCATAATAACTTCCTCCAATCACAA
>JBJXFC010000311.1:0-5814 GCA_046153915.1 Flavobacteriales bacterium | reverse complement strand
TAATGTCAATTGCAAGCTGTGATGACACTAAAGTCACAGAAACTCCTTCTGCAACAACAGAAAATGCCGCAAATGGTGATCAACCAGATTCTTTGCTTCAAGCACTAAATAAAAGAATCGCAGATGATCCTGGTAATTATCAAAATTATCTGAATCGGGCAAAATACTATGGCGACAATGGACTTTTTGACCTGGCCCATCGCGATATTGATCGGGCCATTAAAACTGATAGCACCAAAGGTGAAGTCTATTTCTACAAAGGAGAATTGTATTGGAAACAGCTCAATTTGGCTCCCGCACAAGACGATAGGTTTATCAAAATGGCCTATGATGAATATTGCAATTGCCTGGACAAAGACTCTTTGAATATTCAGTGCCATTTGAAGAAGGCAGGAATTGATATTGCACAAAATCAATACGACATGGCCAATTCGCACATCAACAAAGTATTGATGATTGATGAGCGCGTTGCCGAAGCATATTATTTGCGCGGAAGATTGTACAAAAGTAAAATTGACACTGTTCCCGAAAAAAGCAAACCAAACAAGGTAGTAAAGTACGATCCGGAATTTTACAATGCAAACCTGGAGCTGGCAAAATCGTCTTATACAACCGCCATTGAAGTTGACCCCAACTACTACGATGCTTACATTGAATTGGGATTGTTGTATTCAGATGCACGAAGTGACTTGGCGAAAGAGTATTTTAATTCAGCCATCAGCATTCGTCCGCAAAGCGTCGAAGCCTGGTATGACAAAGCTATTTATCTTCAACAAACAGGGTTCAAAGACAAAACCCGATACCAGGAGGCATTAAAATGCTATGACTCCATCCTCGCTATTGATCCTTCCTTTTTTGCATCCCATTTCAATAAAGGATACATCTACCTCGAATACCTCCAGGACTATCAGCAAGGAGCGGATTGTTTTAGCAAGGCCATTGAAATTCAACCATCCTATGCTCAGGCATACTACAACCGTGGATTTTGCTATGAAAGCATGGACAATCTGAGTGCTGCTGAGAAGGACTTTCGTTCTGCTTTGAGTTATGCTCCACAATATACGGCTGCTGCGAAGGCTTTGGACCGGGTGTTGCGCGGCGGGAAATAGAGAGGTTTAACTCCTCCGGAGTTAGTTGTTGAATTTGCGGCTCATAGACGGGTGGGATTCTGCGAAATTTGTTAGTGTTATGAACTCTTGAGCGGGCTTCGCATCGCGCTGCCTTCAGCGAAGCTAGCAAGTGCGTAATACTTGCGAGGGCTTTCAGCCCGTATTACATCAAAAAAAACCAGACATCGAATTGATGTCCGGTCAATTTTTTATCACTCCAAATTATTGCGGAAGCAAATTCACTTTATAGAGCTGTTCCTGCTGCACAGGAGCATCTGCCTTTCTTTCAACAACAAATGCGAGGTAAGCTCTTTTAGCAACGAAGACTCCCGGGTGCGCTGGGCTTTCCACCAGCATGTATACTTCAACGTACACGTCGTAGCCCGTAAATTTATTATTGACTTGAAAAGAAAATTTATCGTCTTTGATTGAATAATCTTTGATGTATGCACCTGGAAGATCGTTGATGTCAATTTCATTGCGACCTGATTCTACCATTTTATATCCTGCCAAATCCAGAGCCACAGTAATTGTACTTTCTCTATTTCCGATAAAGACTGTATCCATCACCACCATCTCGCCCTCCGTATGAGCAGCCATTTCAACTACAACTTCCATTGTGCCCGCAATAGGATAATTGCGCACCTTACCCTCTTTTGAAGAATTCAATTTTCTCAACCGATGATTTTCTCTGTCGGAAACAATCAATTCACCATTAAAATTAGCAAGGTCAAAAGGCATTGTAAAAGTTGATTCATTGGCCAGTCCATTCACATCACCAACAACACCTGTTCCGGCAATTGACTTCCATCCGTCTTTGCCGTTCATCAGTATTCTGTTTCCTTCAGCATTGGTTCCAATCACTTCGCCATTCCATTCAACGATGGATGTAACGCCCATTTTTGGTTTCATTGGAAATGCGAGTTGTGTTCCTTTTTTATCAATTTGCACATAACTTCCATTGCTGAGAACAGCATACAATACTGATTTACCTGCGCTCAGATTGACTATGGTGGCGCGTTTCATGCCTGTTTTTCCAGCATTGACATCTACAAATTTTTTGGCTTCACCACTTTTTGTATCGAATTCATAAATGCGATTGGAACTGGCACTTGCAACAAACAGTTTACCATTCCATTCAATAACATCAATAGGCAATCCTATAGCATCAACTCCACCTTTTACAACATCTCCTGCCTGAATAGGGCTGGTACCATTACCCAAAACACTGCGCACCCGATCACCTTGAATGTCGGCTTCGCGAATTCTGTGATTATAGGTATCTGCTATATACAAATTGCCGTTGAAGTAACAAATGCCATGAGGATGATCGAATTTGGCATTCGATAAAACGTCATCGGCGAAGCCATAATAAGAAGAACCGATTGTGCGTGTGCAGTAGCCTGCCTTATCCAGTTCAACAATGCGGTTGTGAGCAGCATCAACAACAAACATGCTGCCATCACTCTCATTCGGTGCGATGTAGGTTGGATTTTCTACAACCGGATCTGCCCAACAATGAGGCGCAACTGCGCAAGACGTCTGAAATGTGTTGCAGGAACGTATGTATTCAGCGTTGGTAGAAACCGATTTGATCCGCTTTTTCATGTCTTCTAAACCAGTTGCTCCAGAAGAAATAAAACCTGGAATTTTTGATTTCTGAAACATAGCGAAAGAAGGAATTTCGCTGAGTTTATTTTCGCCTAAAGCAGGATATTCCGATACAATCGCGATGGGATGTGTAAAAGCATACTGCTGCACATATTGCATTATAAAATTCCGACTCACAGGATTGGCAGTATCGCCCTTTATTACTTCGATGATCTGATAAGCCGGAGCCATTTTTAGTTCATCTTCCAGGGCACTTAGACCGTAAGCACATTCCGGGCAATTAAAATCACTGAAAACGATCAGCATGATCTTTTCACTAAACATATTTGAACCAACAGGAAAATCAGTATTGATCCAAACAGTTCCTTTGGGAAAAACTTCATCTGGAAGGTTTTGTTTCATTCGATCCATTCTTTCCTTTCTTTCCAGCTTGGATCGTTCTTCATCTGAAACCTCTTTCTTGGTAAATTTTGGATCGATAAGATCCTCGCTTTGCGGCTTTTCCTGTTTCAGGATTTCTTCCTTTGTTTTGGGTTGAGTAGGCGGAGCGCCCTGATTTACCTGGGCTTGTGACACACCTGAAGCAATTAATAGGCCTGTGGCCAGCACGACATTCTGAAACAATTTTCTCATAATTTGTTTGGTAGTTGGTCAAAAAAATAAGGGGAATCAAATATGATTCCCCTTTTATGATTTTATGCAAAAAAATTCAATAAAATCTTATTTCACTTTCTCTACCACGGCTTTGAAAGCATCCGGGTGGTTCATAGCGAGGTCGGCCAACACTTTGCGGTTGAGCTCCACACCACTTTTGTGAACTTTACCCATAAATTCTGAGTAGGACAATCCATAAGGACGAACACCAGCGTTGATACGGGCAATCCAAAGTGAACGGAAATTGCGTTTCTTTTGTTTACGTCCGATGTAGGCATAACAAAGGGCCTTTTCTACGGAGTTTTTGGCTACTGTCCACACGTTTTTGCGTGATCCGAAATAACCTTTCGCGAGCTTGAGAACTTTTTTACGTCGCGCTCGGCTGGCGACGGCATTTTTTGCTCTTGGCATTTTTTGATGTTTTTTGACTTCGGTGTCAGACCTGGTTCATCCTACTTGATTCGGATGGTTTTCCTACCTGAACTTTTTGTACCGTGGGTCGGGTTAAACTTACCTGCTCTTTTTTACAGATTACGCTGTAGGGATGAGCAATTGTCTCCTGATTGATTTAGCATCAGCTGGGTGAACGAGAGCATCGTTACCAAGGGCACGCTTACGAGCAGTCTCCTTTTTGGTAAGGATGTGACGTTTGAACGCCTTCTTACGCTTAATCTTTCCGCTACCGGTCACAACGAAACGTTTTTTCGCGCCGGATTTGGTTTTTGACTTTGGCATTTATTTGAGTTTAAAAAATATTGCTTTGTTTAGGCAGTGTATCTCACGACACCCTGTTTTATTTCTTCTTCGGATTGATCAAAACGAACATCCGTTTTCCGTCCAGTTTAGGCATTTGCTCTGGCAATCCGAAATCAATCAATTCCTGAATAAACCTGGTGAGCAAAATTTCACCTCTGTCTTTGTACACAATCGAGCGGCCTTTAAAGTGCACATAGGCTTTCACCTTAGAACCTTCCGTGAGGAACGACTTCGCGTGCTTTAGTTTAAAGTCGAAATCGTGGTCATCGGTATTGGGTCCGAAGCGAATTTCCTTGATGGTGACATTCACCTGCTTGGATTTCAGCTCCTTCTCCTTTTTCTTTTTGTCGTAGAGGAATTTTTTGTAATCCACAATACGGCAAACAGGTGGAACAGCATTTGGAGAAATCTCTACAAGATCCAGCTCGAGAGATTCTGCAAGTTTGAGTGCCTCTGCTTTAGAGTACACTCCTTGTTCAATGTTTTCACCAACAAGCCTCAATTCTGTGGCCATGATGCGATCATTGAGCTTGTGCTCCGGTTCTACAATTCGGCGGCCTCTGTTGTAAGCCGGCCGGCCTTGGTTGGGTGCGTTAATGATGCCTCCTTTGTTTTTTGTTACTATTTCATGAGGAATGGGCGATTAAATCTCCGCCAGTATTTCCTTCACTTCCTGGTTTAGTTTGTTTGCAAAATCGCCGATGCTTAAACTTCCGAGGTCGCCTTCACCTTTCTTACGAACGGCAAGGGTTCCAGCCTTTTCTTCTTCTTCACCGACAACAAGCATGTAGGGCACTTTTTCCATCTCCGCATCGCGGATTTTTTTGCCTACTTTCTCGTTCCTTTCGTCAACGAGGGCGCGAATATCGTAAGAATTTAGCTCATTTGATACTCGTTTCGCATAATCATTGTATTTCTCTGACACCGGAAGCACACGAACCTGCTCTGGAGTAAGCCAAAGCGGGAACTGACCAGCGCAGTGCTCGATGAGGATGGCCACAAAGCGCTCCATCGATCCAAAAGGCGCCCGGTGGATCATTACCGGTCTATGTTTTTGATTATCAGCGCCTGTGTATTCCAATTCAAAACGTTCCGGCAAATTGTAGTCGATTTGCACGGTACCCAATTGCCATTTGCGTCCAATCGCATCGCGCACCATGAAGTCGAGTTTTGGACCATAAAATGCGGCTTCGCCATATTCCACAACAGTTCTCAATCCCTTTTCATCCGCCACTTCCTGAACAGCTTTTTCGGCCTTTTCCCAGTTTTCGAGTGAACCGATGTATTTCTCAGGGGTGTTTGGATCCCGAAGCGATACCTGAGCCAAAAAGTCAGGAAAATCGAGTGTTTTGAAGATATAGAGCACCAGATCGATCACCTTGCCCATTTCTTCTTTCACCTGATCGTTGGTGCAGAAAATGTGGGCATCGTCCTGGGTAAATCCGCGCACACGGGTCAATCCGTGAAGTTCACCGGTTTGTTCGTAGCGGTAAACAGTGCCAAACTCAGCGAGACGCAATGGAAGATCACGGTATGACTTGGGTTCAGCCTTGTAGATTTCGCAGTGATGCGGGCAGTTCATGGGTTTCAGCATATACACCTCACCTTCGGCAGGAGTAGTGATAGGCTGAAAACTGTCTTTGCCGTATTTGGCCCAGTGGCCGCTGGTTTCATACAATTCTTT
>JBJXFC010000306.1:0-10827 GCA_046153915.1 Flavobacteriales bacterium | reverse complement strand
GTCCTTTGTATTGCATGATTTCCACTGATTTTACCTGGTAATCACCACTTTCAATGGCATCCACTGTTTTGATCATTTCCTGTTCGCTGATCTCTGAAGGATTGTACTCAACTGAAACAACATTCTGAGGCCTGCTTTCTGCATAATCCAAATCTGTCGTTTTTACACCCTTCAAAGCGCGCAATTCCTGTTGGATTTTTCCGCCACACCCGCTGCTGCATGTCATTCCTTCAATAGAAAGATTGGCAACAGTTTTTACAACCTCAGATTGCATTTCTTTGCGGGTAACTGGAATGGAATTGGCTGAAGTAGATTCACCAGAAGAGCAGGAATTCAAAAGAACTGCAGAAATCAATGCGGGTAGAATGAACTTTTTCATGGTTGAAATTTTTACTGTGACGCTCCAAAGGTAAAAGTGTTACAACAAAACAATAAAGTTAAGTTTGGCCAAAATTTATGAAGGCCCGCCCAGTTCATTTTCTTCTTTTGATTGTTCTCGCTTTAACCTGGGGCAGCTCGTTTATTCTGATGAAAAAAGGCATGCGAGATACCGAAGGATTGCCCGTCTTTACTGCTTTTCAGGTCGCGGCAATGCGCCTAAGTATGGCAGGGCTTATTTTACTTCCGGTCTCTATTCATGCATTTCGAAAACTGAAATTGTCTGATTATAAATGGATTGCAGTCGTTGGGTTGGTTGGTAGCGGCATCCCCGCTTTTTTATTTACTACTGCTCAAAGTCATCTGGATAGCGGAATTAGCGGCATTCTTAACTCATTGACGCCCCTTTTTACCTTGATCGTTGGACTGGTCATTTTTAGGCGCAAGACCAATTTGAGTCAGGTCGCCGGAGTTACTGTTGGTCTGCTTGGCGCTATTTTCCTCATTTTATTGGGCAAATCGGAAGGTCAAACGGATTGGGCGTATGCTCTGCTTATCGTCATCGCTACCTTTAGTTACGGGCTGAGCGTCAATACGGTACCGTCGAAATTGGCCCATGTGCATTCCCTTCATATCACCTCGGTATCGTTGTTAATGGCAGGAATTCCATGTGCAGTATATGTTTGGTTGTCTGATGTTCAGTCTGTTGTAATAAACAACCCCGCTGGATGGTCGTCTTTTGGATATGTCCTCATACTTGCTTGTCTGGGAACAGCAGTTGCAAACGTGTTGTATTTTCAACTGACCCAGGAAACTTCGGCGCTTTTTGCTTCATCTGTAACCTACCTCATGCCCCTTGTAGCGATTCTTTGGGGAGTCTATGATAATGAGGTTGTTACATGGGAACACATGGTTTGTGCGGCCATCATTATCGGTGGTGTTTGGCTGGTAAACAGAGGCAGAATTCAACTTGCTGCCAAAAAATGAACATCTGGACTTGCCAGAACTGGAATCCGGAGTATATTTGCAGCCCTCAAATTTTTTGAGTAAACCAAATAAATTATAATCACATGTACGCTATTGTAGAGATAGCAGGGCATCAGTACAAAGTACAAAAAGACCAGCAGATCTTTGTAAACCGTCTGCAAAACGATGAAGGAAGCAAAGTCGATTTCGACAAAGTTCTCTTGATCGAAGACGGTGGAAAAGTGACTGTAGGCGCCCCGGCTATAGATGGAAAAAAGGTGACCGCCAGTGTGGTGAAGCACCTCAAAGGCGATAAAGTTATCGTCTTCAAAAAGAAACGCAGAAAGGGATATCAGAAAAAGAACGGTTTCCGTGCTTATCTGACCGAACTGAAAATCGAAAAAATCGGATAACCTTTTAAAAACTCCTAAAGAAAATGGCACACAAGAAAGGTGAAGGTAAAGTAAAGAACGGACGCGAATCGGAAAGTAAACGCCTCGGAGTGAAACTCTACGGTGGACAAGCTTGCATCGCAGGCAATATCATCGTGCGTCAACGCGGTACACGTCACAATCCAGGTCTCAATGTTGGTCTCGGAAAAGATCACACATTGTTTGCTCTTGTTGATGGTACTGTTGAATTCAAAAAGAAAAAAGACAACAAATCATTTGTCTCCGTAATCCCGGCTTAATCGGAATTGCATATCACATTTAAAACCTTCGGACTTCCGGAGGTTTTTTTTTGAATTATTATTTCCAAAGTGTTGCGAAATAATCAAATGAATGAACCAACCGCGATCCATACCAACTGAACATTTCACCATCTACCAAAAGCACTTTTGAATCGGGAAGGATACTTTGAAAATAATCGGCATGTTTTTGTTCGAATGGAAATGGTTCTGATGATAACAATACGATTTCAGGATTGGCATCAATTAGATCTTGCTCACTGATTATGGGGTAGCGCGAATCTTCTCTGCCGACAAATACATTGATAAAACCCGCATGCTTCATCATGGCGTGAATAAACGTATCGCGGTTTACACTCATCAGCGGATCGTTCCAGATAAAATATGCGGCTGTTCGATTTTTAGCTGGATGAAGGCTGTCGGCGGCCAATTGTATTTCACCAATGAGCTGCTGTGACTTCTCAATACGATCTGTAATTTCTCCTACCGATAGAATCATGGCAAGCGATTCTTCCAGATTGCGGATATCGCTAATCCACACCGGGAATTCTTTGCACAACGTTCGAATCTGTTCTACATCGTTTTCTTCCTTGTTGGCCAGTATCAAATCAGGTTTGAGTTCCCGGATTTTATCCAGATGCAATTGTTTTGTGCCACCAACTCGGGTTTTGGTTTTAAACCACACTTCCGGATGAATGCAGAATTTGGTGATGCCAACTACTTCTTCGTGCAATCCAAGGTGATACAATAATTCTGTTTGAGAAGGAACAATACTCACGATACGCCTCGGTGAAATCGGAACTTCCACTTTTCTTCCAAGTTGATCGGTATGCAAAACGGAGGACATATTGCGCTTAATGACTAATCACATACTTCTCCAAAGTCGGCAATTAAAATCAACAGATCAAGAACAGAAACAAGTCCATCGTTGTTGATGTCTGCCAAACAATCTTCTCCGCTGCAACCGCTGTCGCCATTGAAAATGAAAAGATCGTTGATTGTGATAATCATGTCTCCATCGAGGTCTGCGCACGTGTTGATTTCACCGGGATCAATCAGCTCATTGCAGTTGTTGTCTACATTGTCGGATGTGCCTGGAGCGTCGGGATAAATGCCATTGTCTGCATCGTTGCAATCGCCGCCGACAGATCTTGTTCCGGGCAATTCGATACAAGACAAACTCATCGATTCTGAATTGCCAAATCCATCACCATCTGCATCAACGTACCAGCCAATGGCTGTTTCAATTGCGATGGATGCAGGGCGGCTGTAAGAGTAAAATGCTCCGGTCACCTCAATATCAAAATTTAGATTTCCCATGAGTGCATCCAAACCAGATAAGGTCACAATAATGGTATCCGGTGCTTCGATGTTGGTGTCAGCAATGCTTGTAATAACTCCGCCTGGAAGACCATTTACGCTGACGGTATAAGGCCCCGCAAATCCATATTCAAGCACAACTGCAATTTCAATTTCAGCATTCGAACAAACCGATGGCGCATATGCGAGATGAATAAAATTGGGCTGCACAAGAAAAAGTCCATTGCCGATATCGGTGCAGGGAATAACGCCACTTTCAAAAAACGGATAACTCATCCACTGACCATCATACGACGTTGCGTTGTTCACATAATAATGATCAAAACCTGCTACCTGTTTGAGCATGGTATCTGCAATTTCACTTACATCCATAATCTGCAATCCTGCGGTATAATTGCTTTGATAAGCCAGATTACCAATTATGAATTGATTGTGATCAATCGCTTCTGTTGTGCCGTCATGCGAACCCATAAACAGAGGATTGTCGAGATCGTGCATGTCCCAGATCAATGTGCGCGTTTGGGTATAACCTTCTGCGCTTTCATCTATTTCATCGTCCATCAGCATGTAACCGCCATCTTCCGTTAACCAACCCTGATGACAATAATGTTGCTGTGGATAGGCTGTTGTGGAAATGGTTGTGGCGTCTGTGGGATCTGTCACATCTACAATTGTAAGCGGTTGTGCATTCGATCCATTGTAGCAGAATGCAATGGTGCGCCCGGTGTAATCTGCATCTGGTCCATTGTAGATCATCACCTGAGCTTCATGTGTATATCCGTTGAGGTCATATCCACCAGCGATCACAGGTGCGAGCGGGTTTTGGATATTCACAATATGCAAACCACCTCCATAGGTATTGGTTCCGCAAGCATAGAGATATCCCGTTTCTTCGCTTATCACAAGAGTATGGCAGCGTCCAAATCCGTCGTAGTAAGCATCTTCTGTAAAAGTTTCGGGTGGATTGGCTACATCGCGTAAACGTGTCAGATCAAATACCTGCAACCCATGGCCATTGGCTTCACTTCCAACAAAAACATAATTGTTGTAAGTGCGCAATGTTCTCCAAATCGAATTAAAAGTATGTGTAGGCAATCTGCCCAAATAAACCGGTGCTGTGGGTATTTCAATATCGTAGAAAGAAACTCCGGTGCTTGTGCCAAGCAAAACATATTCTTTTCCATCTAGTGGATCTGTCCATCCCCACACTTCATTGGTAGAGGCGCCACCAATGCTTTCCGGCGGAATGTGGTAAAGTAAATCCACATTCTGACAAGGATAAACACCCGCGTATCCATTTTCACATGGTGTTTGAGAGAAAGTGACAAAGGCACTTAAAACGAAGATCAACGACAAAAGGTGTTTCATACTTGGATTAAATAAGCGAAGTTAAGCTTACACCAACACGTGGAGCCATAAAAAAAAGGCCTCACAATGGAAGGCCTTGAATGATTTTGTGTAGAATCCTCAATTGAGCGAAGGATCCTCGGGCATATTGGCAATCATTTGTCCTTTGCGGCCCATACTACGCATAATGGTTTTCCAGAGATCATTCATGTCGCTGTTCATCACCAGTTCCTTTGGCACCGTTGTTACAAACCACGAATTGCTCTTGATTTCCTGTTCAAGTTGTTCTGGCGACCAACCGCTGTAACCTACAAAAAACCGAACCTGGTCTTTTGAAACGGTTCCGCTGACTAACATACTTTTGAGTTGATCGAAATTACCTCCCATAAAAACACCCGGAATGATCTCTACACTTTCTTCGATTTGGGGTCCCAGCGTGTGCAGATAGTACAGATTGCTATTGCGAACCGGACCTCCGATGCTTATTCTGCCTTCAAAACTCGGCATATTTTCCATGATTTGCTCGAGTTCCACATCAATATAATTGTTCAGAACGAAGCCAAACGATCCTTCTTTGTTGTGCTCACATAAAAAAATAACGGTGCGCTTAAAATATGGATCGTTCAGAAAAGGTTCTGAGAGAAGCACCTGGCCTTTTGCTGGATTGGTATTCTTATCTGGGGCGAAGTCCATGGTAATGCGCGTTTAGGGTTTGCCAATGAATTGTTCGAAATGTGATTCTGGTATTCTTACCATTCATTTCTTATTCCGTTCATCCATTCTTTTTCTTTAAACTGATAAATTCTGTGTATGTTGCTTTTTTTATCCTAAAATTTCGGGCCAAACTATGCGAAGTTTTACTTTATCCATTCTAAAAAATGATGCTTTTTCCACCTGCTAACTTACTGGTAACAATTCTTGTCTTTTTGTTGTGCATACAATCTTCAAGTTCTCAACACCTGCCATATTCAGGCAATTCCACACCAACATGGGAGAATTGTATACACGTCTATGATAGTCTGGATCAAAGTTCTGATATCGCGCGTATGATTTCAATTGGTACAACCGATGTCGGAAAACCGCTTCATCTCTTCATCATCAATCAAGACATGGTTTTTTATCCAGAGTTGTTTGATAGAAAGAAAAATATTTTGCTCATCAACAATTCCATTCATCCCGGCGAACCAGATGGCGTAAATGCCTGCATGCAATTGTGTGCAGAAATTCTTGCGGGTCAGAATAATTTGAATGAACTGCTGGATAGTACAATTCTCTGCATCATTCCCATGTACAATGTCGATGGCGCTTTAAACAGAAGTGCGATGAGCCGCGCCAATCAAAATGGGCCTATCGAATATGGTTTCAGAGGCAATGCCCGAAACCTCGATCTCAACCGCGATTTTATTAAATGCGATAGCCGCAATGCCCAATCATTTAATCGGATTTTTACACGCATCAATCCTCACGTATTTGTCGATACACATGTAAGCAATGGCGCCGATTACGTGTATACCATGACGCTTATTTCAACCCAATACGACAAATTGGGTGGTGTTCTGGGCGGCTATCTGCGAAAACAAATGGAACCAGCACTTTTTTCATCCATGAAATCAAAAGGCCATGAAATGTCGCCCTATGTCAATACCATGGGTGCTACACCAGAATCTGGTTTGGTTTCTTTTCTGGAATCGCCGCGTTTTGCAACAGGATATTCGGCTCTTTTTAATGCCATTGGTTTTACGACAGAAACCCACATGCTCAAACCCTTTGCTGATCGCGTGGAAAGTACCTATCAGTTTATTGTCAGTTTGCTTGAGTACATGGATACACATGCTTTGGAAATTCAATTGATTCGGAAGAATGCTGATGATGAATGGAGCAAAAAAAAATCCATGTTTCTTGAGTTTGAAGTGGATACAACCAAACGCGATTTATTTCGATTTAAGGGATACGAAGCCGTCGAAAAACCATCGGCAGTAGGATCAGGGAATCGCCTTTTTTATAACAGATCAAATACGTGGGAGCAGGACGTTGCGTGGTATAAAACCTTTGCCGGAAAAAATGAAATTCGAATTCCGGATTATTACATTTTGCCGCAGGCATGGAGTGAAGTGGCGGAGAGGTTGAAGTGGAATGGAATCGAAATGACAGCACTTGAAAGGGACACTGTGATCGAAGTTGAGGTTTCTTTTATTGACGATCACAAAACCTCAACGTCGGTTTACGAAGGCCATTACCACCACTACGATGTCAAACTTCGAAAGGAGAAACAGCGCATCCGGTTCTTCAAAGGAGATTTTATGATTTCGACGAATCAAAGCGGTAAACGTTATTTGGTTACAGTGCTGGAACCAACCGGTGGCGATAGCTTTTTTGCCTGGAATTTTTTCGACTCTGTTTTGCAACAAAAGGAATGGTTCAGCGATTATGTTTTTGAAGAAAAGGCTGAAGAAATTCTGAAAAATAATCCGGAAATCAAAAAGGAATTTGATGCCAAACTCGCTTCCGACACTGATTTTAAAGCTAGTCACTGGAATCAGTTGTACTGGATATACAAGAGATCAGATTACTATGAGCAATCTGCTTACCGATATCCGGTTTACCAATTGAACAGATAAAAAGATAAGATTGATGAACGCACGGGTTTACTCTTGAAAAGAATAGCCCGAAAGCATTTCACCATTTTTCATGATACGCATTTCACCCTCGGGTATTGTGCTGTCAATTCTTTCGCGGATTTCTGTCTTTTTGTTGATGTAAAAATTGGTGAGTAATGCATGCTTCTTTGATCCAAACACCACTTCATCGGCTTGTCCGGATTGTTTTTCAATTTGATCTGCGGCCTGGTGATAAGGGAAACGAGCAGATGATTGAGTATCGCGGAGAAAGAACTCTGGAAACAGCGATACAAACATGACAAACAACATCACAAACAATCCCGGATACGCCAGTATGCGCAATGCTCCGCCAGGAGCGTTCATGCGATCAAAGCCAAAGGCCAAAAGAATGCAGGCAAATGGCAACGCAAAGCTGCTGTAGTGCGGATCAAACACTTGCTCTGCCGGAAGAAAGAAAATCCCAACAATCACAAACACGAAGTAGAGCACAATGGGGAAAAGCACAAACATCGCCTGTCTGAAATACTCACTTTTGCGAATGCGCTCAAAGGCAAAATACAGGAAAATTCCGGGAATTATGAGGTAAATAAGTCCAAGCCACAATTCTTTAACGCGAGACGAAGTGTTATCGCCAAAAATGGAGATGGTCGATTGCAAAATGCCTTTTCCCGGCGAAGTTTCGGGGGACATGATTTCGGAAGCGCGCAGACTAAATTCATGATTGTTCCATTTTTCTCCTTCACGGCCACCGTTGTACCACCAAACGGAGAATAACCCAAGCATAAAAACGGCCATGATTGAATATTGGATCAACGCTTTTTTATGTGAATGAAAGAATAACACCAGGAGAATATGCGCGATCAGCACATACAAAACAAGGTAGTGGCAAAATGCAGTGATTAAAACCGCTACAACATACAATGGTATATGAAGCCACAAATGCCGTTTACTCACTGATATCTGATACAATGAATAAGTACTCAGCAATACAAAAAATGTCGCTGGTACATAAGCTCTGGCCAATTGTCCAAATTCCACAAGAAGCGGATGCATGCAGAGCAACACTCCTGCAATGAGAGCGGTGCGCTCGTTGAACAATTGCCTGGCGAAGTAATAACCAAGCACCACTGTCAATACACCGAAAATCAACGATAAAAAGCGAATGGCATAATTGGTATTGCCAAAAACTTTGGTCCACCAGGAAAGAAGGAGGTGATAACCAAAACTGTTTCCATTGTGGCGAATTGAAGCATCTACCACATTGCGATAGGTTTTCTGTTTGCGGATGTCTTCTCTGTTAAATGACTCTGGCAGTTCGGTCAGGACTTTGAAATCATGGTGCCCTTCTACTTTGTATCCATTGATCAGGAATAGGGTGATTGATTCGTCTTCGCTTAGATTGTTGCCGGCAAGTTCATACATACGCAGACCGGAGGCCAGCAAAAGCAATCCCAGAATGGTCAATGAAATACGTAAGATCATAGGCAGGTTACAAATCCGTTGAAACAGCAGCCAGGCAGTGTTTCTTTTATCGCCGGCTAAAGTAACTTAGGATTTGCCTTCATGTATTTCATTTCATTTACATGTAATTAGCTCATAAATAAGAGTTCACAGTATTTTTGAACCAAATGTGGGTGAGAAGGTAGTATCCGGCACAAAGATTGACTAGCTATGTCAGTCTATTTTTGACAACATAAATTGAAGTAAATCCATGAAAAAAGTTTTTTTAAGCGCAGCCTCTATCTGTTTTGCAGTGCTGGCATTTGCGCAAGTGGCAATCAAGACCATTGATACCAAAATTACCGATGTTACGGTTTTCCAATCCGGAGCGCAAATCACCCATACGGGAAGTGTTCAATTGAAAGAAGGGGATAACTACATCCGCATTTCGGATCTGACCCTGAACATGGATCCCAATTCTGTTCAGGTAGAAGGAACGGGCAATTACACCATTCTCAGTGTGCGTCACCAGATCAATTATTACCTGGATCAGAATTCCAATCCGAGAATCAAAGCCATCCAGGATAGTCTGGAAGATTTGCAACTCAAACAACAGGAATACACAGCATTGAAGAATGTGGTTATTCAGGAGAAAACGCTACTTGAAAGCAACCGCAATATCAAAGGGAATGATGCGGTCCTGCTCGCCGAAGACCTCAAAGAAATGGCTGATTTTTACAGAAGCCGTTTCAAAGAAATCGAATACCGCTGGCTCGAACTCACAGAAGACGAAAAGAAAAATCAGCAGGAGATTTACCGATTGCAGCAAGTTCTCGCAAGCATGAATGCCCGCAAAGGATCAAACCCAAGCGAGATTTTGATCACCATTCAAAGCCCTAAAGCTGGTCCTGCCAATTTTAAGGTCTCTTATCTGGCCTATAACGCAGGTTGGTATCCTGTCTATGATTTGCGCGCCGAAGACATCAATACACCCATTGAGTTTGCTTACCGCGCCAAAGTGTATCAAAGCACAGGTACCGATTGGGAGAATGTCAATCTTGTGGTGAGCACCGGCAATCCAACCGTGGGTGGTCAAGCGCCAACGCTTTATCCCTGGTATGTCAACATTTATGAGCCTGTGGTTTATGAGCAGGAAAGAACCCGGAAGCCAGGGTTCAGGAGTCAAAACGGCGCAGCTCCAAGTGTTGCCTATGATAAATCTGTGGCTGATTCTGAGTATCTCATGGAGGACGCGAATTATGCTTCAGCTTATACCACCATACAAAACAATGCTGTGAATACCGAATTTAAAATTGGCGTGCCTTACAACATCCCAAGCGACAATCAGCAATACGATGTAACCATGCAGGAACAAACATTGAAGGCAGTCTATGCTTATATCACCGTTCCGAAATTGGACAATGACGCGTTTTTGAGAGCGCAGATTGTGGATTGGGCGCAGTATTCCTTGTTGCCTGGCGAAAGCAATATCTTCTTCAAAGGAACTTATGTAGGCAAAGGATTTATTGATCCTGCGATGGCCAACGATACACTTAATCTTTCGCTGGGTCGCGACAAATCCATCAATGTAAAACGCGATCAGATCAAAGATTACTGCAAAACCGGTTTCTTCGGTGGCAAACAACAAACCACCAAGGCCTTCGAAATTACCATTCAGAACAACAAAAAACAGAGTGTTGAACTGATTGTGGAAGACCAGATTCCGATTTCACAAAATGGAGAAGTGGAAGTGGAGATGGAAGAAATAAGCGGGGCCGAATTGAACAAAGACACTGGCAAACTGACCTGGAAAGTAACACTGGCCCCGGGTGAAACGGTGAAAAAGCAAATTCGCTTCAACGTAAAATATCCGAAGAAGAAATTTATTTCGGGATTGTAATCAAATCCTCATTCAAAAGCCGCTTCTCTTCAGGAGCGGCTTTTTTTGTGCTTTCACTTTGGTCACCCATCCTTCCGCGCCCCTGACCAATTAGCAGTCTTATCATCCCGCGTAATAGACTGTCTTCTCATAATTGATTGTCATCCCGCAGCGAAGCAAGGGACCTGCTC
>JBJXFC010000299.1:0-12164 GCA_046153915.1 Flavobacteriales bacterium | reverse complement strand
TTACATCATCATTCACCTTGGCCAACTCAAAACCTGTTGAGCCACTGTCAACACTTAAGCTGCTCATAGCAATTGACGCCGTTACCCATTCAAAGAATTTTTTGTAATCAGCAACGGACGAATTTTTAAAGAGAAAAACATTATCGGTCAATTGACGCAACAGGGAAAGATCCGTTTCTTCACCAAAGGAGATTGCAACCATATTGGCTTGTTTTGCCCAATTGGCGCGCCATTCGTTTATCGCGGCAGTGGTGTCATCCGTTGGAACTCCATCGGTGAAAAGAAATACAATCGGTTTCCAATCGCCTTTTTGTTCGGATGTTGTTTTGATAATGCTCTTACGCATCTCGTGCATCAAATGTCCAAGTCCATTGCTCAATGAAGTACCTCCACCAACTGGAAATTTGGGCGGATAAAATGTGATCACATCCTGCAGGGGAATTAGCGTTTGAGGCTGACCTGCAAATACTATGATCGACAAATGCACCGTCTCAAGTGCGTAAGGATTTTCTTTGAGTGATTTGATAATTCCTGCAAGTCCTTCTTCTACAAGTTGGATTTGCTCTCCAACCATGGATTCAGAAATATCAATAAGAAAAAAAATGGGAAGTCTTCTCATGTGGCCTGGTTTAGTGGGTGAGGAGAATAGTGTTGGGTTATAATTGAATGATCAGTAATAACAGGATAAGAATGATGAATTGAGTGATATCAATTGCCACGCCGGCACCTACCTGAAGTGGTGCAAAAATGCCAGACAAGGCCCTCGAAATGGATCCAAAAATGCGATCAAAAAAGTTGTAATATTTGAGATATTGATTGTTCAATCGTGCTTTGTGAGGCGTGAGTTTGGAGTAAAAAAACAATCCAAGGATAAAAATCCATGCGGCAATATGAAGTATCGTAGAAATCATGTGGATTAAATAATTACGTGTACTTCAGAAGGGGGAGGTGGTAGCGCGATGGTTTCTGAGGTACCAACGCTCATATTACCTGCTCCTATGGAATCAGAAACCCATTTGAAGAATGAGCTGAGTGTGTTGCTGTCTGCAGTGTCGAGGTGAACTACTGTATCTGTCAGTTCTTTGAGATAACTATCCTGGGCTTCGGCGCCGGCTGCACAAGCAATGAGGCCTGCCAGGTTGCGTGATTTCACTTTGGGAACAACTTCTCTGAATGCTGCGAGATCTGAAGGTTTTCCATCCGTCATCAAAAAAACCAAAGGACGCCAGTCACCTTTTTGATCAGCAGTGCCTTTTATCATTTCCCGATCCATAGTTTGTAGCAATAATTCCAGTGCCGCTCCCATATTGGTAGGGCCAGATTCCGGTGTTGTTATTTCCGGTAGTTGAAGGGATTCTAAATCGGTGAGTGGCAGAATCTCTTTTACTTCGCGATCAAAGGTGATAATATTGATGTATACAGATTCCAGGGCAAATGGATCCTGACGCAATTTTGAAACAAGTACTTGCAAACCGTTTTTTACAGCTTCAATTCGCTCTCCTTTCATACTACCCGATGTGTCGAGCAGAAGAAAAACTGGTAGTCTTCTCATAATTTCAATCGCAGTAGAATTAGACAACGATATTTACTTCAGGCGGAGGTGGTGGCAATTCATTTATTCCCCCAACATCTTTTCCGCCTTCTTCAATTTTCTGGCTTCCTGTACTGATGCTGGCAGAAACCCATTTGAAAAATGCCTTGATTGTGGCAGAATCAGCAGTATCCAATGAAACAACTGTATCTGTAATCGATTTCAGGACATTGGTATCGGCATGTGCACCTGCTCCACAGGCAATGGCAAGACCGATTTTTTTGCTCTTGAATTCATTCAGTCCATTTTGCCAGTCATCGGTAGGTACACCATCTGTCATAATAAATACCAATGGCTTCCAATCTCCTTTCACTTCGGCTGATGATCGTTGAACTTCGCGATCAACACATTGCGAAACCATCGAAAGCGCTGCTCCCAGAGAAGTCCCGCCCGCCGCTTTGATCTCCGGAATCTGAAACGATGACAAATCAGTGAGAGGAACAAGCTGTTGGGCTATGCTATCAAATGTGATCACACTGATAAAAGCGGTTTCCAATGCGTAGGGATCCTGACGCAACGCTGAAATGAGTATTTGCATTCCATTCTTTACAGCCTCAATGGGCTCGCCAGTCATGGAACCTGAGGTATCTAATACCAGGTAAACAGGTAATCTGCGCATAGTTTATTAATTGTATTTTTTGAGATAATCTTCAAGTCCGCCTTTCATTCCAACACCAATCGCTTCAAATTTCCATTGGCCGTTTTTGTTGTAAATTCTGCCAAATTCTACTGCGGTCTCTATCGAAAAATCTTCATCAAGTTCATACTTTACCAACTCATTATTCGCTTCATCAAAAACACGTATGAATGAATTGCGCACCTGCCCAAAATTCTGTTTGCGGGTTTCGGCATCGTGGATCGTAACCACTACACAAATTTCCTGAACAGCCGGGTTGATTTTGGAAAGGTCTACCATCAATTGTTCATCGTCACCATCACCGGCGCCGGTTGTATTGTCTCCGGTGTGGGTAACTGCACCATCGGGAGATTTGCTGTTGTTATAAAAAACAAAGTATTCATCTCCGACAAGTTTGGAATTTGCACCAAGTATAAAAACAGATGCATCCAGGTCAAATGCAGTGCCTGTAGCTCCGCCATTCGCATCCCATCCCAAGCCAATTGTGAATTTTTGCGCGTTGAGATTTTCGCGCTGTCCTTTTTGTAAGTTAATTGCCATATCCGGTTAGATTTATTAGATAGTGTAAATTGTGTTCATATTCTTTCTTAAGATGATAGTTGTTGCTAATTGCAAGACCAATCAACTCTTTCAATTTTTCGGGAGATGAATTTTCAGTCAGTTTTAGAAAATGGGTTTTTTCTGATTTGAGGATGAATTTCACAACCCGTGTGTTGAAGACAAATGTAGGTGAGTTGAATAGCGAAATCAGGTCAGATACATTTTTTATTTGAAAATAATTGAGAAAATTCTCGAATGTGGGAGGAATATTCTCGTTGATTAATTCTGCAAAGTAAACAAAGCGAAACGATCCGGCAACACCGCTTTCTTCCAGCAATCGGCGGATAACCATTTCATGGCTGCCGGTTATCCGGATATCGTCGGTGAGTATTACTTTTTTCTTGTCAAATTGCCTTGGATCAAACGAGTAGGAAGTGGAAGAAATGAGTCGTATTCTTTCTTCGAAACTCATTTCTCCATAATCTTCGGTATAGGTCATGTTGCGACCTATCTTGGCCTGATGCAGTGCTTTTTGGCCGTGCATAAATCTGAAATGGTTCAGCACTGCAACAAATTGAGCAGTCAGAGTGAAGGAAGCCGTGGGGATAGCATGAAATGGACTGGGAACAATCGTAATTTCATCGTGCTCTTTCAACTCCGCCTCGTATTGCTGGATGTATTGGTTGGCGAGGGCATTCCCGAAACTTTTGGCGAGCTCACCATCACCGAATTTAAATCGACTGTATTCACCGGCGTCAAAGTTGAGCTTATCGGGATCTGCAATTTTATGGAGTGAAAACCGGCTGAACATCAGGCGCGAAAATAGCTCACAAGTGGTTGACTTTCACTTACCAGAGCGGCCCGAAGTCCGGCTTTTACGGCTCCTTCGACATCGTTTATTGGATTGTCGCCAAGGTGGATAATCTCTTCTGGTCTCACTCCGCAAAGTTTCTCTGAAGAATGGATTAGCTTTTCGTAAGCCGTTGCTGAAGGTTTGGAAGAATTGATTTCATCTGAATAAAGTTCAAACCGAAAGAGTGAACTCATTTGTTTCTCTGCAAAAAAATGGTGCAACGAACTGCCTTGAATATACAGCGTATTGCTCAGTATGCTAAAGGAGAATTTATCCATCAGTTTCCCCATCAAGTCTGGTAATTCGGGGCTTGCCAAAAAGGGTGGGTGTAGCAGAAACAAATCATCCATTTCTCTGAAAAAAAGTCGGAGCCTTTCTTCACTTGTATTTTGAATGGAATACCCCATGCGCTGCAAAGCAAGCAAAATGGTTTCACTTCGATCCATGCACTTCCCTGAAATCGCATTTAGCTGATTGACCATGGCGGCCGTTTCACTAAGCGCAGTGCCAGATTGTTCTAGTGTACCCTCTAAATTAAAAAAATGCCGGAACAACACGGTTCTGGCATTTTTAAATTTTGGATTGGGTTCAATAAGTGTGGACCAGACATCCAGAGAGATATGCCTGATTCCATCAAAGTGGCTGCTCAATATGCGTAGTTGCGAAGTGTTTCGATAAAACTGTCAGCACTTTGTGGATTGCCCAAAGCTCTGAATTTCCATGCGCCATCTTTGCGGTAAACTTCTGCAAAAATCATAGAGCCCATGCCGTTGTAAGATGGATCACCTGAAATATTGAAACGCGCGATTTCTTTGCCACGAGCATCAACTGCGCGGATAAATGCGTTTTCGATGCTGCCAAAATGCTGTCCGCGTTTTTTTCCTTCATAAATGGTAACGAGGAAAAGAATTTTCTGGAATCTTGGTTCCAGGGAATCAAGCTTAACAACGATTTGTTCGTCGTCGCCATCTCCGGCACCTGTGCGGTTGTCGCCAGTAAGCCAAATATTTCCACCAGGATGTTTTTGCGAATTGAAGAAGATTACATCGCCTCCATAAAGTCCAACCTGACGGCCATTCATATTTACGGTTTTTCCGAGATCTGCAACTTTGTCGTTTTGATCCAAAAGAAATGCTACAGCATCCAGATCGTATTCTTCTCCACCACCGCCGAGAAGTTTTCCAAGAAAGCCACCTTTCTTTTTCATATCCCAGCCGAGGCCAATGGTAACCATTGAAAGATCGAAATTATCGCCCCCGTCATTTTTTCTGAGGTCAATAGTTTGACCTTTTTGAAGATTTATTGCCATGTAATTTAGTTATTTATTATTTAATGATTTCTCCTTTGAAATACTTGCCTACAAAGAAAGACAGATCTTCTTTATATCCAATTCCGGACGCTTCAAACTTCCACTTTTCGTTGTGCTTGTACAATCGGCCGAATTCTACAGCCGTTTCGATCGAAAAGTCTTCACCAAGCTCAAACTTGGCGATTTCTGTTCCATTTTGATCATCGATAATCCGAATATAAGAATCGCGAACCTGGCCAAAATTTTGTCTTCTGGTGATTGCATCGTGTATCGTAACAACGAATAAAATTTCCTGCACACTGTTGTCCACTTTATCTAAATCGACCTGGATACTTTCATCATCACCTCCAGCGCTATTGCCTCCCGTTGGATCGTCTCCAGTATGGCGCAAAGCACCATCCGGCGATTGAGTATTGCCATAAAATACAAAGTAATCTTCACTGGGTATAAGCCTGGTAGTGTTGATCATGAATGCGGATGCGTCCAGATCAAATGCATTGCCTGTGCCTTCGTTCGGATTCCAACCCAGTCCTACTGTTATCCGGGTTAAACCAACGTCAATTTTTTGTCCTTTTTGTAGATTGATAGCCATGGTTAAAGAATATTCCGTGGCAATGATAAAATAAACTGCCAATTTTCCATCCAAACCAGCGAGATTTTAACTTCAAAAAAGTATTGCTTTAAAACGCCATGGCAATTACAAAACGTTTTATTTCAAATGCCTCCTGATCCAGACTTTTTGTGCTTCCCTTTTCAGGATCATCCAGGCGAGTTTGTCCAGTTTGTCTTCCGGTGAGGTAATGTGAAGCACCCGTTTCATCTGCATTTCGGCAATATCAACCCGATAAAGAAACGCATTGAGTGACGATGGTTGTGTGCGAATTAGTTCGGATGTTAAGCGCACTACTTCACTATAAAGCCATTGAGAAGTAAGTGCAATCTCTGGTTCTTCCAATTTCGCATAGGGATGAAAGTCCTTCTTCAATTGCTCATAGACCGCCTGATACATTTCTGTGAAATTTTCAGGAGGAATGCTCAATTCGCCCGTAAAAATGGTGTTTGCCTCATCCATTTTATTTACCTGTTGAATTGCTTAACCTGGCTTTAACATAGGCTTTCAGTTTATGCCTCTTGTGCGCCTTGATAATTTTGCGAATTTCCCGGTCAGATGATAATTCCTTACTCTGTATTGCAAGCTCTGCGATCACCACGAGGCCTTCTGTATGGAGTTTAACACTGTCATTTACGTCAGGATGTTCGAGTTTATAAAGGGCCATTCCGTGCATCATCGAATTGAGCAAATCAGGAAATTTGTCTAGTGAGGGAACAAGATCTGATTGAACCACCAAAGAAAATTCAGGTGTTCCCGCTAGCCATTCGAGTACGTAAGCGTTGGCCAGACTACGTTGCTTTAACTGCCATCCTGGAGGACTTGTACAAAGCCATCTCAATGTGCGAATGATTTGTTCTCTATCCTGCACATATTCTTCTTTTTCAACCCAGGCGTATTTTTCTGGTATGGCAGGGCAGTTTGCATATTGACTTAGTCCGCAGTGTGGTATCAATACCAGAATCAAATATGAAATATGAAATAAAATTAGCTTCACAATGCAGGTTGTTCTTTTTCTACAAATGAAATACCGAATTGATGCAGTTCATGCATAATTGGATCATAAATCTCTGGAGTTACCGGCAATTGAACGCCCGTCATGCGAAATGTTCCATCCAAAATAAGCCGGGCCGCAATGGCCATAGGCAGACCAACGGTTTTTGACATGGCTGTATAAACCGGATCTTCACCCGGAGTGACAAGATAGGACTCCAGTTGATGTTTTTTACCGTCGTGTTCATAATAGAACCTGTGCCACATCACTATCAGGTCTTTGTCTCCCGGTTCTAGTGCCCACTTTTTTTCGATCAGGGTCTGAAGCGCTACTGCCGGGCTGCCTTTTTCTATTCCAACTGTGTTATTTTCAAATATACCCAGCCACTTCAATTTGGTCATCACGACATCATCTGCTTTCAGATAGGATTGGACGCGCGATTCCAGATTTCCACCTTCCGCACTATCAATAAATGATGCAGTTAGTTCACGCCAGTTCATTTTGCCTGGATTTTCAATTTCGAAAGAATCATCTGTAAGACCAAGTTGAACCAGTGCGTTCCATGCCGCGCAGAAGCCTTCTTTTCTGAGCGTTCCTCTGTAAAGAGTTGGGATATCAGGTAAATTGTAAATTTCCTTGTATTTGAGTGAATCGCGGTTTGCGTAGCCGTCAAATCCACCATGCCCTTCGATTTTTACTGGTGTAATGCGTTCAAACAATCGATGGTATGGAATAAATTTTAGGTGGCCATTTTGCTGGAAGCGCGCCGTACCGCCATATCCAGCAAGAACAACATTGCGTGGATTCCAGGTAATTTTATAATTCCATGGGTTGTTGTCGCTTTCAGGAGCAATTAAGCCTCCTGTAAATGATTCGAAGCTTTCCAGTCTTGCTCCAAGTCTCTGCAAACGATGAATAATTTGCATGGCCGACATGTGATCAATTCCCGGGTCAACTCCCATCTCATTGAGAATCAATACGCCATTTGCTTTGGCAGCACTATCCAATTCCCACATCTCAGGTGCAACATAACTGGGCGTGATGAGGGGTTTCTTATGTTTGATGCAATCCTTTGCCACATCAATATGCATAGAAGCAGGCAGCATTGAGATAACCAGGTCGGATTGATTGATTTCCTCGCCGCATTGGTTATCGTCATCGGCATTGATGGCAAACGCAGATGCATTGGGGTGGTTGTTGCCTTTTTGCACGGCATTGGCCAAAACAAGGTCTCCAATCCGTACAATCCATTCTTTATCAATAGATTTGTCTAGCAAATAGCGAATAAGGTGGGCACTGCTTCTACCAGCGCCGAGTATTAGGATACGTTGCATACTTTTTAATTCAGCGGGCCAAGTTAGAAATCATCTTGTTTTTCGGGCAATTTCAGATTTTTTTACTGAAAATTAAAACTTTGGCACAGCATTCGCCTAGAAGGGGGTCATAACATTACTTTTATCCACTTTTCAAAATTACACAACATGAAAAAAATGTACTTTTTGCTGATCAGTTTAATCACAGTTTCAGCAGCACAAGCCCAAACCGCCAATGCCGTTGTATTTTCAGAAAACGGCGAGAAATTTACCCTGTTCCTCAACGGTGAAAAACAAAATGATTCACCGATGAGCAATGTTAAAATGAAAGGCCTTACCGGTGAATTCTACCAGGCCCGCGTCGACTTTGAAGATGCAAAACTGGCCGATTTTTCCAACAACAACTTTGCTGTGCAGAAGGGAGTTGAGGTAACATATATGATTAAGGTAAACAAAAAGGGTGAGTTTGTGATGAGATATGCCAGCCAGGCCGAGATATCTTCAACTGCGTCATCCGGGAGTACCAATACCACTGCTGCAGAAAGCGAGGCAAAAAGAATCGCTGATGTGGACGACGCGGCTGTGGAAGAAAAAATCGACGATACTCATGCAACAATTGAAGTTGCAGGTGATGTCGATGACGAACAGGTTGTTCAGACTACAACCACGACCACAACATCCAAACCAACCGGAAAATCAGGAGAGAAAGTTGCTGTTGGTATGAATATCGGTGGTGTAAATATGGGCGTTAATATCGAAGTTTCGGAGGATGGCGAATCCATGGATATGGATACCGATGTGAAAGAAACTACAGTTACTAAAACGACTACAACGACCACAAAGACGGGTGTTTCAACTACCGCTTCAAAACCTGCCGTTAAGGAAACTCCGGTTCAACCCAAAGAGGACGTGGTTATTGTTACTTCAACCAGTGGTTGTGCCAAATCTATGACTGCATCATCATTTGCAACTGCTAAACAAAATGTGGAAGACAAAGGATTTGATGAAACGCGCCTGAGTACTGCAAAAACCATTATCAAGGCCAATTGCATGACCTCAGCTCAAATCAAAGAAATGTGCGATGTGTTTGGCTTTGAAGAAACAAAACTCGCCTTTGCTAAATATGCATATGATTATTGCACCGACCAGGAAAGTTATTACCTCGTAAACGAAACTTTTGGTTTCTCGAGCAACACTGACGAACTGAATAAATACATCGAGTCAAAGTAAAAAGCACTTATGAATTACTGCGCTCCGGAAAGGGCGCAGTGATTCCTCACAAGTTTATTTTTCATTCACAAAAACACAGAATTATGACAAGCTCTTTACGCTATATGTTCCACCTTCTGATAGTAGCGCTTCTGATGGCTTCCTGCCAGAATAGCAAGCACTTCACGAAGCTCGGTATCAAGCAGGAAGCCGCTGGTCTTACTTCAGAGGCGGCCAACAGTTATTTTATTGCCTTGCAGAAAAAGCGCAATAATCTGGAGGCACAAATTGGAATGAAAAAGAATGGCCAACTCGTTTTAAACAATATGTTGAACGAATTTGCAAAACAGAAAAACTTTGGAACCAATCGCTCGGCAGTGGATGCTTACCATGCCGCTCGCGATTACCGCAACAAAGTGCAGGGTGTTGGAATCGAATTGCTTTTGGCTGATTTTTATGAGGCGGATTACATCGCCGCTAAAAATGCCCTCCTTACCGAACTCTACGAAGCAGGAACGGTTTTACTTGAAGAACAGAAATACCAGGATGCCGAAGCCAAATTTGCGGAGATCAGATCTCTTGATCCCAATTACAAGGACGCGAAAGAACTTGGAGATATCGCTTATCTCGAGCCGTTATATAGCCAGGCCAAATCTGAGATGGGAGTGGAGCATTACCGCGGAGCGTATGATCTTTTGGATAGGGTTTTAGCAAGGAAACCGACGTATAAGGATGCTTCTGCCCTGTCCAAACAATGCCTTGAAAAGGGAATGTATACCATAGCGCTATTGCCTTTCGAAAATGCCAGTGGCACACAAGGCCTCGACGCCAAGGTTGCTGCTTATACCCTGGAGGCAATGACAGATATCAAGGATCCTTTTTTACGTGTTGTAGATCGCGAACACATGCAAGCCATTCTTCAGGAACAAAAACTGCAATTGAGTGGGGTTATTGATCAGAACACCGCCGTAACCGTTGGAGAACTGGTTGGTGCGCAAGCGCTCTTAACCGGAACTGTATTGAGTTATACCGAAAAGAAAGGAACTTTAAAAAGCCTGCAACGCGATGGCTACGCCGAGTATAAAGAAAAGGTGTTGAATAAAGAAGATGGCAAATACTATTATCAGTCCAGGTATAAGCCAACGAAATACACCGAGTATTACAATACCAATTCATGTATCGTCAGTTTTCAGTACAAATTGATCAACCTGAAAACAGGAGAAATCATCAAAACTGAAATTATTGAAAAAGAAATGAAGGATGAAGTGACCTATGGCAAATTTGAAGGCGATGCCGCAACTCTTTATCCATCGGCACAAAATGGTCCTAATCTCAATGCGAATGACAAAAGGGCTTTGATGGGACTAATGGGTGCAAGACAGGAAGTAAGAAGTGCCTCCGAATTGAGTAACGAACTTTTTAATTCTATCTCGAAACAAATGTCGGTGCAGATAGGATCTATTGTGAAAAATATAGTAAAGTGAGTATGAAACGAATCAACCAAATACAAAGCAAGCTTTTGATGGTGTTCGCACTTGCAGTGGGTTTGATGGCCATGTCTTTCAGTGGATGCAATGCGGGTAAAGACATTACCAATGGTGCAAAGGATGTGAAAGCACCTGAAGCTGCACCAGAATGGGTGGGCTCGCGTCCGCACAATGCGGGTTACTATATTGGTGTTGGCACTTGCAGCAAGACAAACCAGCCGCTCGACTATCAAACCATTGCCAAAAAAAATGCGCTGAATGATCTTGCTTCAGAAATCAGCGTGCGCGTGCAGGGTGAAACGTTTTTGAATTCGCTGGAGGTAAATAAAAATTTCAGCGAAGAATTTATTTCGACAATTTCGACAACAACAGACGAAAAGATTGAGAATTATGAGGTAGCAGGTATTTGGGAAAACAAGAACGAATATTGGGTGTACTATAGACTCAATAAGGGAGAATACCAGCGCCAAAAGCAAGAAAAGAAGAACAATGTATTGAGTCAGGCACATGACTATTACCAGAAAGGACTAGAGGCTGAGAAGTTGGGTTCGGTACCTGCCGCATTTGACCTTTATATGCATGGATTATTTGCCATGAGAGAATACTGGGATGAAGTGAATGAATACAGATCAGACTCAACCAAAGTTTACCTGGACAATGAACTTTACAGCAGTATGCAACGCATTGGTAGCGGCTTAAGAATTGAACCTTCAGCCACGAAGATCAGTCTGTCGGCAGACAATAGTTACAATGCCAATGTCACTATCGCTGTAAAATACGATGGCAAACCAGTTCGTGGAATTACTGTTTTAAGCAATTACCTGCGTCCGCGATATGCCAGGCCGAAATCCGGTGTGAGTGATCAGAGTGGTCAAATAACTGTGAATGTAAGTGATGTAAGTACAACAGAAAAAAGCAATAATCTTGATTTGAGCATTGATTTAAACCCGTTGCTTGCGCAAGATCTGGACCTTACCATTCAGCGTGGGCTTTTAAAGACCATGCGCACCGATCAAAGACAAGTTCCGATTGAACTTATTACTCCAAGTTTTTATATCAAAAGCGACGAGAAAGTTTTTGGATCAAATTCTTCGGCCAATGTCCTCGGATCAGCACTGAATTCCGAATTGGTAAAACGGGGTATGCGCATTTCATCATCGCCAACAGAAACCAATTATGCGGTGAATATTACTTCTAATACAACTCAGGGAGGATCATCGCAGGGATTTACCGTGGCTTTTTTGGAGATGACTATTTATGTGAAGAATTGTGTGACCGGTGAAGTAGTTTATCAGGAAACTCAAAGCAGTATCAAAGGATTGCAATTGAACCTGGATGCCGCAAGTATGGAAGCCTATAAAAAGGGGAAAGAAAAAATGGAAACGGAGATTGTAAAATCGATGATGGAAGCCATTTTATAACCCGAAAATTTCAAAAACAAAAGAATTATATGCCATCGGAACGTGCTGAAATGGTTGATAACATTGATTTTTCGAGTTTGGCACGATTCTGGAAAACGACTTAGTAAGTTTGCAAAATCAAACAGTAAATAAATAGAATAAAAATTTTAAAACAACGCAATATGAAAACCAGACATTTTACCCTCGTGCTTCTTGTAGCA